>JAEYVN010000475.1 GCA_023431725.1 Pseudomonadota bacterium | reverse complement strand
CGGCCGGGCGATACGATCCGGGCTGCTGCTGAAGTCGTCGATGTCCGCGTCTCGTCTTCCAAGCCTGATCGCGGCGTCGTGACGATGGATCATCCCTGCTGGAATCAGAATGACGAGATGATCCTGACACTGCGCTGCGCGCATATGTTGCGGCGACGAACGATGTGATGCGGCGTCGGTTGCGATCCGATGGATGCCCGGTTGTCGCAGGGCTTCCATAACCAGGCAAATCGCGCGCAGTAAACGTCACGCAGGTCCGATATGCCGGGACTGGCATTTCCTTGGAGCGCTCGCTGTATATGATGCGGCGCAGCCGGCGAGAAAAGCCGGGACTGGTTGGAGGAAACGCGTGACGGCTCTCGACAAGACTTACGACGGCATCATCATCGGCGCGGGACAGCACGGGCTTGTGCTCGGATCCTATCTCGCCAAGGCTGGTCTCAATATTCTGCTGGTAGATCGGCGGCTGACCTATGGTGGCGGGCTTTGCACACGCGAGGTGACCAAGCCGGGCTTCTATCACAACCTCCACTCGATCAACCATTTCAGCATCAGCGATGCGCCCTGGTTTTCCGATCTCAATCTCGGCGACAAGGTCAATTACATCACGCCGCGCTACGAATTCGGGCAGGCGCATCTCGATGGCACTGCGCTGGTGCTGGGTCGCGATCTCGACGAAACCGTCGCCAATATCGCGCGTTTTTCGAAGAAGGATGCGCAGACATTTCGCGAGTGGAACAAGCGCGCGGAAGAGATCACCGCGAAGATCCTGATTCCGGAGCGGTACGCCGAGCCGTTGTCGCAATCCGAACGCGACGCACTGCTGTCCCGCACCGCCATCGGCCGCGACTTTCTCGAAGTGACCCAGCGCCAGCCGCTGGACGTCGTCGAGGAACTGTTCGAGAACGAACACGTCAAGCTGCTGTTCCTCTTCAAGGTATCACTATTCGGTACGTGGCTGACCGACACGATGTCGAAAACCAGCCCGACCGGCTCGGTGATCCGCGCTTTCGACCTGCAGACCGGCTACCAGCTCTGTCAGGGCGGCTCGTTCAATCTCGCGCGCGGTCTGATGGAAACCTTCATCGCCGCCGGCGGCACCTTCCAGCCGCAGGTGTCGATCGACAGGATCGTTGTGGAAGGTGGCCGCGCCACCGGTATCCAATTGGCCGATGGCCGCACGGTCCGCGCCTCGCAGTTCGTCGCCAGCACCGTCGACGTTCATACAACGCTCGAAGGTCTGCTCGGCCGCGAGCAATTGCCGGAAACCTTCCGCAAGAAGCTCGAGAATTTCAAATATACGCAATGGACCTTGTTCGGGCTGCATCATGCCCTGCACGAGAGCCCGAATTTCGCCGCTTCGGCGTTCGATCCGAATATCAATCGTGCGCTGAAATGGAGCCTCGGTGCCGAAACGATGCAGGATCTGTTCTCGGCGCATCTCGATGTGCAGGCCGGGCGAATTCCGAGCCTCATCCAGTTCGGTTCCGGTCCTCTCAGCCTGCTCGATCCGACGCAGGCACCGCCCGGCAAGCACACCACCTACGCCTGGCACGTGATGCCGCTGCTCGAAGACATGAGCGAGCGCGACTACGAGAATTTCAAGGAGGAGTTCTCGGACAAGATCGAGGAGGTCTATGCGCGCTATTGTCCGAACATGACCAAGGACAACATCATCGGGCGCCATGCCTATACGGCGCGCGAATATGTCCTCGAATTGCCGAACATGCGCGGTGGCGACATCTTCATGGGCGCGTTCAACGCCGAGCAGGTGATGTACAACCATTTCGGATATCGCACGCCGATCCCGAACCTTTACTACGCGGGATCTGCAGCGCATCCCGGCGGCGCCATTTCCGGTGGGCCCAGCTATATCACCGCCGGCATCATTGCCCGCGACCTCGGCTTGAAAATGTGGTGGACGCCATGGGATGCACGGGCCGCGCTTGAAACACTGGCGTCTTCGCAGGCGGCATGAGGGACGAGATGACTATTCAAACTCAGATCGTACCGCCGCAAGCCGATTTCGCCTCCTTGAAGGATCGCGTGGTCATTATCACCGGAGCCGGGCAGGGGATCGGCAAGGTCTTCGCCAAGGCCTTCGCGCGATGCGGTGCAGTCGCGGTGATTGCCGAGCGCAATGCGGCGAGTGGCGAAGCGGTTGCCAAGGAGATTGCGGCGGACAAGGGGCAGGCCCTTGCGGTCACGACCGACGTGTCGCAACCGGAATCCATCGCGGCGATGGTGTCAGCGGTCGAGGGGCGTTATGGCCGCATCGATATCCTGGTCAACAATGCGGGATTGTTCTCCACTCTCGACATGCGGCCGTTCGACCAGATCCCGCTCGAGGAATGGGAGCAGGTCCTGCGCGTCAATGTGACGGGACCATTCCTGTGTTCGCGAGCGGTCCTGCCGGCGATGCGGCGGGCGAAATGGGGCCGGATCATCAACATGGCCTCCGGCGCCGTGACGATGGGGCGGCCGAATTATCTGCATTACATCGCCTCCAAGGGGGCGCTGGCCGGCATGACGGGGTCCATGGCCCGTGAACTTGGACCGGATGGCATCACCGTCAACGCCATCCTGCCGGGTGCGACCTTCACCGAGATCGAGCGCAAGACCGTCTCGCCGGAACAAAAGGTGCGTATCGTCGCCCAACAATGTATTCCTCGTCCCGAAACGCCCGACGATCTGGTCGGCACAGCGCTGTTTCTGGCGTCCGACAATGCCGCGTTCCTGACGGGGCAGTGCCTGACAGTCGATGGCGGCGCGACACACCGATGAAATGACATAACAGGAGAGATCGAATGCCCGCTCATCCCACGATGAAACCGTTCAACTTCCAGGACTGGATTGAGCGCAACAAGAACAACCTGAAACCGCCGGTTTCGAACAAGCAATTGTTCGACGAAAAGACCGGCATGGTGGTGATGATCGTCGGCGGCCCCAACAAGCGCGTCGATTTCCATGACGATCCGGTGGAGGAATTTTTCTACCAGCTCAAGGGCGATATGATGCTGAAGATCGCCGAAGACGGAAAAATTTACGACGTCGTGATCAAGGAGGGCGATGTATTCATGTTGCCGCCGCACGTACGCCACTCGCCGCAGCGGCCGATGGAAGGGTCGGTGGGCCTTGTGGTCGAGGGCGCCCGCACCGACGGCATGCGCGATGGTTTCGAATGGTTCTGCTTCAAATGTGGGGAAAAGGTGCACCGTGTGGAGGTGCAGGTGAAGGACATCGTGAAGGACCTGCCGCCTTTGTTTGAAGCCTTCTATTCCGACGAAAAGGCGCGGACCTGCAAGAATTGCGGCACCATCCATCCCGGCAAGACCCCGCCCGAAGGCTGGGCGCAAATGTAAGCGGCTCGGGAGGCTGGCCTCCCAATGTCGTGTTGCACCGCATTGCGGGTTCGGGGTGCTTCAATATGCGCGCCGCGCCGCTTGCGAAGTATCCTCCCTGCCCACTATGATTGGGGCAATTAATTCAGGCCGCACAAGCGGTTTCCGGGAGGACTACCATGACGACGAGGATCATTGCGGCAGGCTTGGCACTTGGCCTGGCCGCCGGCGTTGCGCAGGCGCAGGAAATTAAGGTCGGCCTCGTGCTGCCCTATTCCGGCGTCGGCGCCGAACTCGCGCAGCCGATTGATCGCGGTGTCGAGCTTTATCTCAAGACCCATGCCAATGAGATCAAGCCGTATACGATCAAGCTGATCAAGCGCGACTACAAGGATGCGAGCGGTGCCACCGCCAAGATCGTGGTGCAGGAACTGCTGACGCAGGATAATGTCGATGTGCTGTCGGGCTGGGTCTATTCGCCGAACGCAATCGCAACAGCCCCGATCGTTTCCGCCGGAAAGAAGCTGGCCGTGCTGATGAACGCGGGCACCGCGCACATCACCAACATGTCGCCCTATTATGTGCGCACCTCTTTCAGCATGTGGCACGCCGGTCATGCGCTGGGTGAGGCTGCCGCCAAGAACCTGAAAGCCAAGACCGCGGTGATCGGATACACCGACTTCCCGCCCGGCAAGGACAGCCTCGCTGCCTTCAAGATGGCGTTCGAAGCCAATGGCGGAAAGGTGATCGATGAAATCCCGATGGGCGGCGCCAATGCCGTTCCGGATTTCACCCCCTTCTTCCAGCGCGCCAAGGACAAGAAGCCGGACGTGTTCTTCGTCTTCGTACCGGGAGGCGACCATTCGACCGCCGTGGTGCGCACCTATAACGCGCTCGGCATGAAAGAGGCGGGCGTCAAGCTGCTCGGCCCTGGCGATATCACGCAGGACACCAAGCTGCAGCCGATGGGCCAGAGCGCCGATGGCCTCATCACCATGCATCATTACAATGCCGACCTCGACAATCCCGAGAACAAGAAATTCATCGAGGCCTGGAAGAAGGAATACGGCCCGAACTCCACGCCCGACTTCATGGCAGTTGCCGGATGGGACGGCATGGCGGCCATCGTTCACGCGATCAAGGCCACCAACGGCAAGCTTGACGGCGACAAAGCCGTGGCTTCGCTGAAGGGCTGGAAATATCAGAGCCCGCGTGGCCCGATCCAGATCGATGCCGACACCCGCGACATCATCATGAACGAGTATCTGTCCCAGGCCGCATACGAAAACGGTCGTGTCGTGCAGAAGAATATCGGCAAGATCGAAGCGGTGAAGGACGCCTGCAAGGCCAACAAGGTTGGTCCGTGCGGCAAGTGATCGCG
>JAEYVN010000437.1 GCA_023431725.1 Pseudomonadota bacterium | reverse complement strand
CACCGGTGGCGCGATCTCGGGATATTGGGCGATCGGAAGCCGCGTGAACGCCACCGCTCCCAGGATGATGAAAACGATCGACACGACTGCCGCGAAGATCGGACGGTCGATGAAGAAATGGGAGATCTTCATACCGGATCCTACTTCTTCGCGGTGCCGGTCGCCGCTGCACCAGCCTGCGGTGTCACCTTCACGCCGGGCCGCGCCCGCATCAGACCTTCGACGACGACGCGATCATCGGCTTCTACACCGCTCTTGATGACGCGATCGCCATCGGACAATTGCCCGAGCACCACATACTTCTGCGCAACCGTGTCGTCCGGACGCACAACGTAAACAAATTTGCGCGCCTGTTCGCTGCCGATGGCGGTGTCTGGAATCAGCAACGCCTCGTAAGGCGACGATCCGGGCACTTGAAGTCGTGCAAACATGCCGGGCGTGAAAACGCCCGCACTATTGGCGAATGAGGCGCGACCACGGATCGTACCGGTGCTCCGATCGATCACATTGTCGATGAAATCCATGCGGCCAACATGGGTGAAGTCATTCTCGTCGATCAGTTTCAGACGTACGACAGCAGTGCCGCCGCGCACACCGAAATCATCCTTTTTGCCGTTGGCTCCGCCACTTCGGGCCAGCCGCTCGTAACGAAGATACGAAGCCTCATCGAAGGTGAATTCGAAGCGAATCGGATCGGTCGAGACGATGGTGGCGAGCAGCGTGGTATTACCGGTCGTGCCGCCCGTCACGAGATTGCCGACTGAAACGCGACGATCGCCGATCCGCCCCGTCACCGGAGCGCGCAAATCGGTGAACTGCAGATCGAGTTCGGCCTGGCGGACGGCGGCTTCCTGCGCAGCGACGCCAGCTTCGGCGACACGTTTCACCTGCGTGCGCTGATCGTAAACCTGTTGTGTAATCGTCTTGTCCCGCACCAATGACGAGGCACGCTCAAGGTCACCCTCGGCGAAGGCAAGATCTGCCTTCGCCCGCTGCAGATTGGCTTTGGCTTGATCCAGCAAGGTCTGGAACGGACGCTTATCAATGGTGAACAGGAGATCGCCCTCCTTCACCATCTGCCCGTCGGTGAAATGGATCTTGTCGAGATAACCGGAGACACGCGCCCGTACCTCGACCGAATCGACAGCGACGAAGCGTCCGACATATTCGTCATTATCGACGATCGTCCGCTTGGCCGGCTGAGCGACCGTCACAGCAGGCGGGGGCGGCTCAGCCTGCTTCTGCTGCCCCTGGCCGCAACCGGCCAGCAAAACAGCGAAGGCAATCGCCGACGACGTCGCGCCAAGCGACCTATACTTTTGTCTAATCATCTCTAGCTCGAAAGCGCTCGTAGCCGAATTCAATCAAATCACGGCGGACACATAAGAACATCCGCTTCGAAGTTCAAATGCCGGACGACCGATATCTCATCGTCGGCGATGTGGAAATTGCTATGCTCTACAAGGTCTTAAGTGGCCTTGGGAGGAATTCCGGGAGCTGTCCGCTCGCCTATGAAACCCCGGAACCAGTTGCGCCCAAGCAACATCCACACCATTACGGCGTAAAAAAGTGCCGCAACAAGGGCCACGGTCACCAAAGCCGTTTCGTCCCTAAACACCGACATGTCGCGATATAAATAGGCGGCCACTCTCGAAGCCATGGCAACGACAACGACAAGAAGGCCGCCGATACCGATCAGCATGATCATCGACCGCTTCAACCGCTGATCCACGGTGATCATTCCGGCCCGTGCTGCGAACCAGGCTACAAGGCCAATATTCACCCAGGCGCCGATAGCGGTGCCGATCGCAAGGCCGACCTGCGCCAACGGGCCCATCAGCAGGATCTTGAAAACAATATTGACGGCCACCGCCGTCAGCGATGCCTTGACCGGGGTCGCGGTGTCACCACGTGCAAAAAACGGGGCCGTCATGCTCCGGATCAGAACGTAGGGGATGAGCCCCAGTGCATAGGCGGTCAATGTTGCAGCCGCCGCTGATGCATCGGCACTCGTGAATTTTCCGCGCAGGAACAGCGCCCGCATGATGAGTTCGGGAACGACGAAGAAGGCGACGAGGCACGGGATCGTCAGCAAGAGCGTCAATTCGATCGCCCGATTCTGCGCGTGTCGCGCGCCAGCATCGTCTCCTGCGGCCAGACGGCGCGACATTTCCGGAAGCAACACGGTGCCGACAGCAATACCGATCACGCCGATCGGCAACTGATTGATCCGGTCAGCATAGTAAAGGGCCGAGATCGCACCGGCAGCCAGGAAGCTCGCTATGATCGTATCGGCGAACATTGCCAACTGAACGCCAGCCGAGCCGACGGTGGCCGGCCCCAATGCACGGAAGAACTTGCGAACGTCCTTGTCGAGCGTCGGCCGCCGGAAACGAGCCAGCACCTGAGCGCGCCCGGCATCCCCCATCACCAACAGCAGTTCGAGAACGCCTGCGATCAGCACCCCCCACGCAGCCGCATGTCCCGCGGTCGGGAAGAAGGCGGCCAGCGCCAGCGTCAGCATCATCGACAGATTCAGCAGGATCGGTGCAGCCGCCGGCGTGGCAAAGCGATGGATCGAATTCAGAATGCCGCCATACAGCGTCACCAGCGACACCAGAAGAAGATAGGGAAAAGTGATCCGCGTGAGTTCTGTCGCCAGCGCAAAACGACCGGGATCGTCATTAAAGCCGGGCGCCAGAAGCGAAATGACATCTGGCGTAAAGGCGAGCGCGAGCACGAGCAGCACAATCTGGCTACCCAGCAAAAGCGTGAAGATGCGATCCGCAAAGATCTTCGCCGGATCAGGGCCATCCTGCTCGCGTATCCGCGAATAGGCCGGCACGAAGGCCGCATTGAAAGCGCCTTCCGCAAAAATCGCCCGAAAGTGGTTGGGGAGACGCAGCGCGACGAAGAAGGCGTCAGCCACAGGTCCAGCGCCGAGGATTGCCGCCAGCATGATATCGCGCATGAACCCTGTGATGCGCGAGAGCAGCGTGAAGCCGCCGACTGTGAAGATGCGTCTGATCACAATGGGTGTCCGAACCGATCGTCGGCCCGGCACACCGGGCCGCAGCATGATGGCCGCGGCCTCCTCACTTTGCTAGCGCAAAGCTCGCCGGGTTGCCTCGATAATGCGATCCTGCGTCGGCTCGTCGAGATAGGCGTGCATCGGCAAGCTGATGACCTCGTCCGCGAGCTTGTCACTGACGGGAAGGCCATTTCCGGCCCCCGGGAATTGGCGATAGGCGGTCTGACGGTGCAGCGGCCTGGCGTAATAAACCGCGGTCGGAATGCCGTCCGCCTGCAGTGCTTTCGCCAGTCCATCGCGCTTACCCGGCGCAAGCCGGATCGTGTATTGCGCCCAGACCGACTCGTAACCTTCCGGCACCACCGGAACAGTCGCAATGTCTTTCAGAGCATCGGAATAGCGCTTCGCGGCAACATTCCGGGCCGCAATCTCGTCGCGGAAAATCTTGAGCTTTTCGATCAATACGGCAGCCTGGATTGTATCGAGCCGGGCGGTCAATCCGAGGCGCACGTTGTCGTATTTATCGGTGCCCTGCCCGTGCACACGCACGCTCTTCAAG
>JAEYVN010000432.1 GCA_023431725.1 Pseudomonadota bacterium | reverse complement strand
CGAAATCGTCGCCGCAGGGCTGGGCGGCAGCTACGATGAATTCAAGTCCGCGTTGCAGGTGATCCGCAAGGACGGCGTGCGCGTCAGCGCTGGAGAAGTGGATCCTGGCCGCATCGGTATTTCCGCGCCGCTGTTCGACGCGCATAGCCGCATCATCGGCAGCCTCAGCATCGTCCTGATGTCGCCGCGCGCGAGTGATGCGGCGATCAGCCGGCTGTGCACGTCGGTGATGAATGCCGCGCGCGAGATCGAGCGCATGCGGGACTCCAGGGGCGGCCGCAACGGCGCGCGCAAGAAAGCAATATCCGAAAAGGCGCGGGTAAAGACTTCAGCATGACGACAGACGTTCGAACGGCTCTCAAATCCCGTTATCCGGTGGTCATTGTCGGCGCTGGCCCGACCGGTCTGACGCTGGCCAATCTGCTTGGCGTCTATGGCATCGAATGCATCATCATCGAGCGCAAGGCGGCGACCGTCCATGAGCCGCGCGCGGTGTCGATCGATGACGAGTCGCTCCGCACCATGCAGGCGGCCGGCGTGGTTGACGAGGTGTTTGCGCAGACCGTGGCCGGCTATGGCTCGGATTATCATTCGGCGGGCGGCACCTGCTTTGCGCGCGTCCAGCCGACCGGCCAGCCTTATGGCTATCCGCGCCGCAATGCGTTCCGCCAGCCGATCCTGGAGCGGCAGTTGCGCGAGGCGCTGGCGCGCTTTCCGCAGGTCACCGCCGCATTCGAACATGAGGTGATATCGTTCGAACAGGATGAGCGGCATGTGAGACTGCGTCTCAAGAAGCCCGATGGCAGCGAGGCCGACATTGTCTGCGACTATCTTGTCGGCTGCGACGGAGCGAGCAGCGCCACCCGTCGTGCGATCGGCACGACGCTCGGCGGTTCGAGTTTCAACGAGCGCTGGCTGATCGTCGACCTCGAAAATTCGCCGACGCCCTCGCGACACACCAAGGTGTTCTGCAATGTCGACCGGCCCTGCATCGCCCTGCCGGGACCGGACCTGACGCGGCGCGACGAATTCTATCTGCATCCGCATGAGCGCGACGAGGACTTGCTCAATCCGGACATGGTGCAGCATCTGCTCAAGACGCATGATGCCGATCCCGGCAGCCGGATCGTGCGGCAGGTCATCTATACCTTTCATGCCCGTATCGCCGAGCGCTGGTCGAAGGGGCGCGTCTTCCTTGCGGGCGATGCCGCGCATCTGACGCCGCCTTTTGCCGGGCAGGGGATGAACAGCGGCCTGCGCGATGCGTATAACCTCGCCTGGAAGCTGGCCGCCGTTGTGCGCGGCGAGCTTGGTTCGCGTCTGCTCGATACTTATGAGGTCGAACGGTGCGATCATGTCTGGGCCATGATCGATATGGCGTTGCGCATGGGCCGCGTGATGGCGCCGCGCAGCCGCACCGAAGCGTTCTTCGTCCAGAATGGCTTTCGTCTTCTCGGTCTCTATCCACCGGCGCGCGATTACATCGCGCAGATGCGATTCAAGCCGACCCCGCGTTTCATCGATGGCTTCCTCGTGCCAGACGGGCGAGATGCGAAGAAGACGCTGGTCGGCCGGCTTTTCCCTCAGCCGCAGGTCGTGCAGTCCGACGGGCAAAGCGTGCTGCTGGATCACCTCCTGGGTGACGGCTTTTCGATCGTGATGCGTTCAAGCAACGGTATCACGCAGGTAACCGACTCCCTGTGTTCATCAATAAAATCGAAGATTGTAATGATTACGGGTGATGAGTTGCCGGAGATGGCGTCCGATCGCGGCATCGTCGTGCGCGAAAAGAATTCACAGGACTGGGCTGCGATACCGCAGGACCACGTCTTCGTCTTGCGTCCCGATCGCTATGTGATGGCCTGCATGCCCGTCGAGGCGTGGCATGACGGGTCTGCCAAAATTGCATCGCTGGTGAACGCGACATTTGGGCACTGACAACACGTCGCAGGCCGGTCGGGAATAAATCCAAATGAATGGATTGGCTCAGACCCAGATCGCGTCCTGACGCGTGTTTTGGACAATAAAACTCTCCCGCAGCAGAGTTTTGTAGGATTTTTGACTCTCAATTCATTTGTGGCGCCATGCCGCAATTTGTTCGTTCGACTTTTGTTGGAGGAACGAATTGCAGCAAATCACAGCGCACGTTCATTCGCTGTGCGTGGATCACCGATGCAATCACGGCGCGTTGATTGGAAGTTCTTCGATGACCACTTAGCTCGGTAACAGCCGAGAGGCACGAACGCTCATAGTGAGGTTCGCCTCTTAGGGTTTGATAAGGAGACTACAATGAACATCATCAAGACCGCTCTTGTCGCCGCTTCGTTTGTTGCTGTTGCCGCTGCTGGTGCGCATGCGCAGAGCCGCGAGGATCTCAACAGCCGCATCCACGGCGAACCGGCCGTGTCGCAGTCGTACGACACTGCGCCGAACGCGGCTTATACGCGGCATGCGCGCGGCGCTTATGCGCAGTCTTATGCCAACCACGGTCGTCCGCAGGTGCGCTTCCAGCAGCAGTATGAGGCCAACCCGCTGTTCGACGACTTCCACGGCAACTAACCAGCCTGAAACCAGCCTGCGGATGATGCGGCCCGCGTAAGCGATCCGATGATCCGTTGTGAAGCCGGCGGGACCGATGGTCGCGCCGGCTCAGCTGTTTTTGGAGCCCTTTAAAGACGGCCTCGTCCGGCCGGTGGCATGGCTCCGGCGACCGAATCCACTGAGGGTGACAAGCCGCTGCAGGGCCGCTAATACGGCCGCCCCGAATTGCCATCCACGTCATCTATTTAAAGGTGTTCCAAAGTGTTGATCGTCGAAGATCAGACGATGCATGAGACCAGCCGCTCAAAGCGGCTGAAGGCCGCGACCAACGAAATGCATGAGGCGCTCGACAAGCGGATCATGCAGAGCTACCCCTTCTCCAGCCGCGAGCATTACGGTCGTTTCCTGAAGGTCCAGCATCGGTTTCATCGCGATATCGACGCCCTTTATGCGAACCTCGTTCTCGACCGGCTGTTGCCGGATCTGAACGATCGCCGTCGGCTGCATCTGATTGTACAGGATCTTGCCGATCTTGGCATGTCGGCGCCTGAGAGCAACCGTGCGCCCGTTTTTGTGTCGAATGCCCAGGCCGACATCCCGACGGCGCTCGGCTGGCTCTATGTGGCCGAGGGCTCCAATCTCGGCGCAGCCTTCCTGCTGAAGGAAGCTATCAAGCTCGGCCTCGATGAGAATAGCGGTGCGCGGCATCTGGCACCGCATCCGAGCGGGCGGGGATTGCACTGGCGCACCTTCACTGCATCGCTCGACTCGCTGACCCTGAACGATGATGAAGAACAGCGCGTCGTTGCCGGCGCGAAAGCTGCATTTAGAGCCGTGGATGGCGCGGCCGAAGAGCATCTGGTCTAGAAGAAAACGCAGACAATCGATCGGGTTGTGCGATGGCTGTCAGGTCGCGCGCAGCCTGGTTGGCGTCTGGTCCGCGCATCGATCCGCGCGCGTGGCGGCCGTCACACCGCGACTTTCTGCAGGAAGTTTTCCACTTCGCTGCGCATGTTGGTGACGGCCTTTTCTACGGCTTCCGACGAGCTCAGCACGGTTTCGGCTGTGCTGCGTGTGTCGGTCGCCGCACGGGCGACCTGGTCGAGCACGGCCACGACGTCGCTCGTGCCATTCGCTGCGCTCGTCACATTATGCGAGATCTCCCCGGTGACGGCGTTCTGCTGTTCGACGGCTGCGGCCACGGCGGACGAAAACCTCTCGATCTCCTGCATGCGGCCCGTGATGCGCGCAATGGCGTCGACCGCGCTGCCGGTGGACGCCTGTACCGACAGGATCTGCGCGGAGATGTCTTCGGTCGCTTTTGCGGTCTGCACGGCCAGCGATTTCACCTCGGAGGCAACGACAGCAAAGCCGCGACCGGATTCACCGGCACGGGCCGCCTCGATCGTGGCGTTCAAAGCCAGCAGGTTGGTCTGGCCGGCGATGGTGCGGATCAGCTCGACGACATCGCCGATCTTCTGTGCGGCTTCGGCGAGACTCGTGATGCATTCGTTCGTCGATTGTGCCTCGCTGACGGCCTGCCGAACGACATCGGTCGTCTGGACAAGTTGACGGCTGATTTCATTGATCGAAGAGGCCATCTCGTCAGCGGCAGTCGCGGCTGTGGCGACGTTGGTCGACGCTTCGTTGGAAGCCTGGACCGCGCTATGCGCGCGCTGTGATGTCTGGCCCGATGATGCGAACAGGGAACTCGCGGTCAGCTTCATGGCCGCGGCGCTTTCATTGACCGTGCGCAGCACCGCTTCGATGCTCTGCTTGAACAAGGTGATTTCGCTTTCGATCTTGGTGCGGCGACGATCCACCGCTGCCAGTGCGGCGCGCTCCTTGTCTTCGGTGCGCTGCGCGGTCACGTCCAGATGCGTTGCAATCCAGCCGCCGTCCGGTAGCGGTTGTTCGACGACCGCGATAATGCGGCCATC
>JAEYVN010000426.1 GCA_023431725.1 Pseudomonadota bacterium | reverse complement strand
CCCGTTGGCGGACGATGACAATGCGTAGGTGATGATGACAACGGGTAGGTTATGCCGTCGCTCCGTTCTCGCCGGTCTGTCATCGACGCTGGTGCTGCCGCGCCTGGCACAGGCGCAGGCCGTCACCGATGCGACCGGACGGGCACTCGCCATTCCGGCGAACGTCACGCGCGTGTTTCCGGCCGGTCCCCCGGCGGCGATCATGCTCTATACACTGGCGCCGGAATTGCTGATCGGATGGCCGCGCGCCAATCGTCCGCAGGAGCGCGAATTTCTGCTGCCGGATATCGGATCGCGGCCCGAGATCGGCCGCATCACCGGGCGCGGCAACACGGCCAATCTGGAAGTGGTGCTGGCGCTGAAGCCGGATCTCATTCTCGATGTCGGTTCGACAACTGCAACCTATGTGACTCTTGCCGAGCGCGTGCAGGAGCAGACCGGCATTCCCTATGCGCTGCTGGATGGCCGCTTCGAAGCGACCGCGTCGTCCTATCGCAAGCTCGGCGAACTGACGCGCCGTGTGATGCAGGGCAAGGAACTGGCCGATTATACGACGCGCACGCTCGATACCATCTTGCAGCGCATCGCCAATATCGAACAGGACAAGCGGCCGCGCGTCTATTTTGCGCGCGGACCGCGCGGGCTGGAGACCGGCCTCGGTGGTTCGATCAATGTCGAGACCATCGAACTGCTGGCGCGCAATGTCGCCGGCGAGCGCAAGGGTGGCCTGGCCACCGTGTCGATCGAGCAGGTGCTAGTGTGGAATCCCGACGTCATCATCGCCATCGATCGCGATTTTGCGGCCAATGCGAAGAACGATCCGGCCTGGAGAGGCGTCGCCGCCGCGCAGGAAGGCCGCGTGCATCTTGCGCCCAAGCTGCCGTTCGGCTGGGTCGATTTCCCGCCGTCGGTGAATCGGCTCATTGGCCTGTGGTGGCTGGCGAAAATCCTCTATCTCGAGCGCTTTCCCGAGAACATCCGCGAGATCGCGCGCGACTTCTATGCGCGCTTCTATCACGTGACACCGACCGAGGCGCAGATGGATGCCGTGCTGGAAGGGCGAGGGTGATCTGTCATGCCCCGCGAAGGCGCATCCAGCTTTATGTTATTGAAGGTCAGTTTGTTATGACTGGATCGTCCGCTGGAGTTCATCATCGGGCGGCGCTTAGCGCCGACCCGTTGGCGGACGATGACAGGTGAATATGACACCGCGTTCCACATTTCCCGGCACATTGATCGCGATCGCCGTGCTCGTTGCCGGCTTCGCCGTGGCGTTTCTGATCGGCCGGTTTCCGGTATCGGTCGGCGATATCGCGTCGGTGTTGTGGAGCAAGATCGCCGGCGGCGCGTCGGGCGTTCCCGCCGCCACGGAAGCGGTGATCCTGCAGGTGCGCGGCCCGCGCGTGATTGCGGCGTTTCTGGTCGGCGCGGCATTGGCGATTGCCGGCACGGCGTTTCAGGGGCTGTTTCGCAACCCGCTGGTGTCGCCGGATATCCTCGGCGCATCGTCCGGTGCGGCGCTCGGCGCGGTGCTCGGCATCTATTTCTCGCTCGGCGTCGTCTCGATCCAACTGTTTGCATTCGTTGGTGGTCTTGTTGCCGTCGCCGCCGTGTATCTGATCGGTTCGGCGATCCGCACGCGCGATCCGGTGCTGGTGCTGGTGCTGGCCGGCGTCGTGATCGGCTCGCTGCTCGGCGCCGGCGTCGGCCTCGTGAAGTATCTCGCCGATCCCTACAACCATTTGCCGGCGATGACCTTCTGGCTGCTCGGCTCACTCGCCGCGGCCAATGCCTCCGATCTCGTTCCGTTGCTCGGGCCGGTGCTGCTCGGCAGCGTCGTGCTGCTGGCCTTGCGTCACCGCATGAACGTGATGTCGCTGCCGGAAGAAGAGGCGCGGGCGCTCGGTGTGCCGACCGGATGGCTGCGCGTCGCCATTGTCGCTGCGGCAACGCTGGTGACATCGGCGAGTGTCGCGACCGCCGGCATCATCGGCTGGGTCGGGCTTGTCGTTCCGCATCTGGCGCGCTCGCTGGTCGGTCCCGATTTCGCGCGGCTGCTGCCGGTGTCGGCGATCCTCGGCGGCGGCTTCCTGTTGTTCATCGATACGCTGGCGCGCAGCATGGCGCAGGTGGAAGTGCCGCTCGGCATCCTGACCGCGGTGATTGGCACGCCGTTCTTCATCTGGCTGCTCGCCAGCGTGAGCAAGACATGGTCGTGATTTCATTTTTGTCATGCCCCGCGCAGGCGGGGCATCCAGCAGGTGAACTGGATCGCCCGCCTTCGCGGGCGATGACAGCAACGAGCGCTCCCTTATGACCATCGAAGGCCGCGATCTCTCCATCGGCTATCCGGACCGGCTGGTCGGCAGCGGTTTGAATGTCGCGCTCCGCGAAGGCGAGGTGCTGGCATTGCTTGGCCCGAATGGCGGCGGCAAGACCACGCTGCTGAAGACATTGCTCGGCCTCATTGCGGCACGCGGTGGCGAGGTGCGCATCATGGGCAAGCCGCTGCACGAATTGCCGATCGCCGAACGCGCGCGTCTGATCGGCTATGTGCCGCAGGTGCATCAGGGCACCTTCGCCTTCACCGTCGAAAGCGTCGTGCTGATGGGCCGCACCGCGCATGGCTCGCTATTCGCCGCACCCAGCGCGCATGATCGCGAGATCAGCCTGGCGATGCTGGAGCGCTTCGGCATCGCGCAGCTGGCGCAGCGCGCCTATACGGAAATTTCCGGCGGCGAGCGGCAGCTCGTGCTGCTCGCCCGCGCGCTGGCGCAGGAGCCGCGGTTCATCGTGCTCGATGAGCCGACCGCAAGTCTCGATTTCGGCAACCAGGGCAAGGTGATGGAGCAGATCCGCGCGCTGGCCGAAGCCGGGCTCGGCGTGATGTTCACGACGCATGATCCGAACCACGCGATGCGCGCGGCGACGCGGGCCTATCTGCTGCGCGACGGCACGCGCCTGGCCGAAGGCAAGGTGGCCGATGTATTGACCGTGGACAATCTCGAAGCGCTCTATCGCGCCAACGTGCAGACGCTGCGCGACGAGCGCACCGGCGCGGTGGCGTTCCTGCCGGGGTGAAGCCGGCACGCGGGTGCCGCCACTTCACCTTGTGATCCGGTTGTGCCAATGATGTTGCGTCCTGGCGACAGCGCCTGATGCGCGAGTCGCAACAGCACAGGAGGGCAGGATGGATTTTTTGCGCCCCTATCGGTCTCAGCTTCTGAGCGTTTTGCGCATCATGTCGGGTCTGCTGTTGCT
>JAEYVN010000397.1 GCA_023431725.1 Pseudomonadota bacterium | reverse complement strand
TGATCGTTGCGACCGGCAAGCTCTACAAGCGCGACGTGACCGCCGCGATCCAGGATTTCGATTTCATGGGCGGCTCGCTCGGCATGGCCGCCGGTGAGGCCGTGGTGAAGGGACTGGAAACCGCGGTCGAGCGTGGTACGCCCTTCATTCTTTTTGCCGCGTCGGGTGGTGCGCGCATGCAGGAAGGTATTCTGTCGCTGATGCAGATGCCGCGCACGACGGTGGCGGTCGAAATGCTGCGCGAAGCCAAGAAGCCTTACATCGTCGTTTTGACCAATCCGACCACGGGCGGCGTGACCGCATCCTATGCGATGCTGGGCGATGTCCATATCGCCGAGCCAGGTGCCTTGATCGGCTTTGCCGGACCGCGCGTCATTGAACAGACGATCCGTGAGAAATTGCCGGCCGGCTTCCAGCGTGCGGAATATCTCAAAGACCACGGCATGGTCGACATGGTGGTCCATCGCCATGAGATGCGTGCGACGCTGGCGCGCATTTGCCGCCTGCTGACGAAGGCTGAGCCGGCGGTTGCCAGCCCGCTGTCGCCGGACGTCGATGCGGTGGTTGCCGACGCCTGACTTTTGACTGTTTGAAAATCGCTCCACTTTGTCTGGGCGGGGTGCCGGCGTGTCTTTGGCAAAGGCTTGGCACCTTGTCTTCGCGGAAGTGAACGAGCGTGCTAATGATCGTGCATGGCCGCACTTGACGACACACTGACACGCCTGCTCGCACTGCATCCCCGGTTGATCGATTTGTCGCTCGACCGGATGTGGCGCCTGTTGGCGCGTCTCGATCATCCCGAGCGCAAGCTGCCGCCAGTGATCCATGTGGCCGGAACGAATGGCAAGGGCTCGACGATCGCTTTCATGCGCTCGATCCTGGAAGCGGCCGGCCAGCATGTGCATGTCTATACATCGCCGCATCTCGTTCACTTCAACGAACGCTTCCGGATTGCGGATGAGGACGGCGGCAAGCTGGTCGGCGATGACGAACTGCGCGCGACTCTCGAGGAATGCGAGCGGGTGAATGCCGGCGAGCCGATCACGGTGTTCGAGATCACGACCGCGGCCGGCCTGTTGCTGTTTTCACGGCATCCGGCCGATGTGCTGTTGCTGGAAGTCGGGCTCGGGGGACGCCTCGATGCCACCAATGTCGTCGATGCCCCATTGCTGAGCGTCATCACGCCGCTCTCGCTCGATCACGCCGACTATCTCGGCGACTCGATCGAAAGCGTGGCGGCGGAGAAGGCCGGCATCATCAAGCGCGGTGTTCGCGCGGTGATTGGACCGCAGATGCCGGAAGCCCTGTCGATCATCGAGCGCGCGGCGCAGCGGGTGCGGGCGCCGCTTCTCGTTGCCGGCGAGCATTGGAATGCTAGCGAGGAGCATCGGCGTCTTGTGTATCAGGATGACAATGGCCTGCTCGACCTGCCCGGGCCGAAACTGCCCGGCCGCCATCAATTCGTGAATGCCGGCCTTGCGGTCGCCGCCTTGCGTGCGTCCGGCTTGCGCATTCCGGTGCAGGCTTATGAAGCAGGCCTGGTGAAGGCCGATTGGCCGGCGCGCTTGCAGCGTCTGACGCATGGCCACCTCGTTTCGCTTGCACCGGCAGGCAGCGAGATCTGGCTCGATGGCGGACACAACCCGGACGGTGGCCGTGCGGTTGCTGTTTCGCTCGCCGACATCGAGGAGCGTGCGCCGAAGCCGCTGGTGATGATCGTCGGCATGTTGGGAACGAAAGATTTCGAAGGATATCTGCGCCATTTCAGCGGGCTGGCGTTGCGCCTTTACACCATCCCCGTTCCCAATGCGGATCGTAGTCTTCCGCCGGAGCAGATCGCCGAGGTCGCAAACAAGCTCGGCATCCCTGCTGAAACCGCCGACGATGTCGAAGCCGCGCTGGCGGCGATCAAGGCCTCGCCGTTCGATACACCGCCACGCATCCTGATCGGTGGCTCCCTCTATCTCGCCGGTGATGTGCTGGCGCGCAACAACACGCCGCCGACCTGATTTGCGGCATCGAATTTGCAAACGCTTTCTATCCTTGGAGACCATTGATGCCGAAAGAAACGATCATCCCCGCTGGCTCGCCACCGCCGCTCGCACCTTACTCACCCGGCACCAAGGCCGATGGCGTCGTCTATGTGTCCGGCATGCTGGCGATGGACACGGACGGCAAGACGGTCGGCGTCGGCGATGTGAAGGCACAGACGCGCGCGGTGCTCGATGCGATCAAGTCGGTGGTTGAAACCGCCGGCGGCACCATGGCCGACATCACGTTCAATTCGATCTTCCTGAAGGACCTTTCCGATTATGCGGCGATGAACGAAGTCTATCGCGAGTATTTTCCGAGCCAGCCGCCGGCGCGCTATTGCATCCGCGCCGATCTGGTGCGGCCGGAATTCCTGGTCGAGATTTCCTCCATCGCGCATGTCGGGCGCTGAGAATGCCGGTTGCGCAACGGGACGGCGCCGACCTCTATTGGGAGGCGTCAGGCAAGGGACCGCCGCTGATTCTCGCGGCGGGTCTTGGCGGTGTGATGGGCTATTGGCAGCCGAACCGCGCCACGCTCGAAGAGCATTTCACGCTCTATCTGTTCGACCAGCGCGGCACCGGAAAATCCAGCAAGACCAAGGTGACCTCGGTCGAGCAGATGTCTGCCGATCTCATCGCCGTCATGGATGCGGCCGGATTGGAATCGGCGCATTACCTCGGCCACTCAACGGGTGGGGCGATCGGTGCGGCAACAGCGCTGGATTATCCCGGCCGCCTGCGTTCGCTGATGATCTATTCGAGCACGACGCATGGCGACCCCTATCGGCATCGTCTGTTCGATCTGCGGCGCCAGATCCATGCGGGCCTCGGCACCGAAGGTTATGCGAAATACACCTCGCTGCTGCTCTACCCGCCATACTGGATCAACGCCAATCATGAGGCGCTGAAGGAAGCGGAAATGGCGGCGGCAAGCCAGATCGGTGATCCGGATGTGCAGGCCAGCCGGCTCGATGCCATCCTCGCCTTCGATCGGCGCGAGGAGCTTCACCGCATTTCCGTTCCGACGATGATCCTCTGCGCCGACGATGACATCATCACGCCGCGCTACTTTTCCGAGGATTTCGCGGCGCGCATTCCCAATGCACGTGCGCATTACGAAAAGCGAGGCGGCCATGCGCTGTCACGCACCGAGCCGGATCTGTTCAACAAAATAGCAATCGATTTCTTCCTGGGAGTGAATTCATGACGCTTGTACGTTTCATGTTGTCGGCGCTGCTGGTTGTCGCGGCGCCTGCATTCGCCGCGGCGCAGGACTGGCCGACCCGCAATCTGCGTATCGTCGTTCCGTTCCCGGCCGGCGGCAGCGCCGACACGCAGACCCGTGTGATCGCCGACGAATTGTCGAAGGCGTTGGGTCAGCCGGTGGTAATCGAGAACAAGCCGGGTGCCGGCGGCAATATCGGCGCGGCGGAAGCGGCGCGTTCGCAGCCCGATGGCTACACGCTGTTCATGGCGACGACCGGCACGCATGCCAGCAATGTCTCGCTTTATCCCAAGTTGCCGTATGACCCGGTGAAGGATTTCGCGCCGCTGACGCTGGTGACCGTGTATCCGCAGGTCATCGTGCCGGGATTGAAGTTCAAGGACGCGTCTTTCAAGGACATTGTCGCGCAACTGAAGGCGGCCGGCGACAAGGCGAATTTCGGTTCGTCCGGCACCGGTTCGCCGACGCATCTCGGCGGTGAATTGTTCAAGCGCGCCAGCGGCACGCAGATGATCCATGTGCCCTATCGCGGTCAGGGGCCGGCGCTGAACGATATGCTGGCGGGGCAACTCGACGTGATGTTTCCGTCGATCTCGGACGTGCTGACCTTCCTGCAGGCCGGCAAGCTGCGCGCTGTTGCGGCGATGAGCGAGACACGCCTGAAGCAGGCGCCGGATGTGCCGACGACGGCCGAGCTTGGTTATCCCGGTCTTGTCAGCTCGATCTGGAGCGCGCTTTACACCAATGCCGGCACGCCGCAGCCGGTCATCGATCGGCTCAACAAGGAGCTGGTGAAGATCATTGCTTCGCCGGTGTTCAAGGACAAATTCGAAGCCCTGGGCTTTGAAGTGCGCACGTCGACGCCGCAGCAACTGGCGGATTTCACCGCTGCCGAGACCAAGCGCTGGGGCGAGATCATCAAGTCGCTCAACATCAAGGTGGAGTGAGAATCGAATCTGGCCCTGTTGTCATGCCCGCGCTTGTCGCGGGCATGACAAAGAGTGATATTGACTTCCGTCACGCCAATAGCTTCTGCAGGCTGGCTTTCTTCTGCTTCACCTGATCGAAGGTGCATTGCTTCGGCGATTTGTCTGGGCGCCAGCGCAGCAAGCTGGTGCCGTGACGGAAACGGCCGCCGGAAAAGTGATCGTAGCGCACCTCGACGACAAGCGTGGGCTTCAATGGCTGCCACTCCGTCGATCGCTTGGTCGACCATCGGCTCGGGCCACCGGGCTTGTCGCCAGTGAAGCCGGGCGGTGCGATCAGCTTTTCCAGCGTCTTCGTGAGTTCGGGCTTCTCGGACGCCTTCAGGCCCGACGTGAAGCCGACGTGATGCAACAGGCCGGCATCGTCGTAGAGTCCGAGCAGCAGCGAGCCGACAACCTTCCTGCCTTCATTGTAGCGAAAGCCGCCGACCACGCAGTCGGCGCTGCGAAGGTTCTTGATCTTCTGCATCGCATCGCGCGTGCCGGACGCGTAGGGTCTGTCACGCCGTTTGGCGATGATGCCATCCAGCGCATTGCCGACGCGCGCGAACCACTTCTTTGCCTCGGTCAGCTGGGCGGTCGCTGGCGACAGGCGGATAATCTTGCTGTGGCCGAATGCGCGCTTCGTGAAATTTTCGAGCGCCTTGCGCCGGGTATCGAGATTGTCCCTCACCAGTGACTTTCCAACTGCATCGACGAGAAGATCGAACACGATGAACAGAGCCGGTGTCTCCGCAGCGAGACGTGTGACGCGACTCTGCGCCGGATGGATTCGTTGCAGCAATGCATCGAATGAAAGGGCCGCGCCGTCCGGCACGACGATCTCTCCATCAAGGACGAAGGCCGGCGCCTTCAAAGCAGCGAGCGCCGCCACGAGTTCGGGAAAATAGCGGGTCAGCGGCTGGCCGGACTTGGATTGTAACTCGACCCGCGCGCCGTCGCGAAAGGCGAGGCAACGGAAGCCATCCCATTTCGGTTCGTACTGCCATTCCGGGCCGGTCGGGATGTCTTCGACCGACAGCGCCTCCATCGGCGCGAACGGCATCTTGATCGGAAGGCTCATGGCTGGAGGGCTCGCGATGCTTGACTCCGGAGGGCCATCCCTAAACGCAAACAGCCGGCCTTTCGGCCGGCTGTTTCGAAAATAAATATACGCCCGTCGGATCAGACCGAGGCGGTGATCCACTGTTCGAGCTTGGCCTTCGGTGCCGCGCCGACCTGGCGCGAGGCAAGTTCGCCATTCTTGAAGATCATCAGCGTCGGGATCGACATGATGCCGTATTTCGACGCCACGCCCGGGTTCTCGTCGCCGTTCAGGTTCACGATCTTGACCTTCTCGCCCATCGCGTTCTGGATCTCATCCAGCGCCGGCGCGATCATCTTGCAGGGACCACACCATTCCGCCCAGAAATCCACGACCACAGGACCGCTGGCTTTCAAGACCTCGCTCTCGAATGTCGCGTCCGATACCTTTCCAACGGCCATATCACACCTCTCGAATCGCCAAATTGCCTGAATGCTTGGCTGGCGAACGTAAGAACGCCCCCCGTGGGGGTCAAGCCCGCGTCACCCACTGGTGAGGGTTGCAAGCTCTGCATCGAGGATAACTGCCGGGACTTCCATGAGATTTGGCACCTCGGTCCACACGAGGGCGGCCCGGACGGGCCGGCCGGGATAAATCCGCTGCAAGAGTGCTCGGTAGAGCGCCAATTGCCGCTTGTAGGGCTGCGGTGCGGCCTCCAGCGTGGTCGGCGCCGGCCGGTTGGTCTTGTAGTCGGCGATCAGCACTTCCTCACCGGTGACCACAAGGCGGTCGATCTGGCCATTGACGATCAGCGGCCGGGTGGCGCCGGCCAGCGTTCCAACCAGTGGCACTTCGGCCCGGCTGCCGGGCGCAAACAGCGGCGCGAACTGGGTATCGGCCAGAATGGCGAGCGCCTGCGCGGCGATGGTCGCGCATTCCTCGGCCGGCAGATCCTGGGCATTGCGCCGCAGGAATTCCTGCGCTGCCTGGCTGCGCACATCCGGCGACAGGTCCGGCAGCGACTGGATCAGCCGATGCATCAGCCGTCCGCGCAGCAACGCCTGCTTTCGTTCGAGCGTCGCGCCTTTGCCGCGCATGTCGATCTCGTCGGCACTCGACGGCGTGATCGCGAGCGCGCGAATTGGATCGGGCGCGACCGCCTCATGCAGCCAAGCGGGCTCGTCCGTTTCGGTTCTCGTATTCTTCGCCTCGGCCGCCGCGGTGATATGCGGTTGTGACTTGCGATAGCGCCAGACGATGCCCTCGCCATCCTCCGCGGGTGACTCGACAGTTTCGGCATTGCCGCTCTGCACCAGCGCATCTTCGATCAGCCGGTACCAGCAATCCCGCGGGATCGGATGCGTGCCATCCTGCTTCAATGGCTTGGATATGCCGCAGATGACCAGCCGCTGTTCAGCCCGTGTCATCGCCACATAGAGCAGCCGTCGATATTCGTCGGCCTGGATGCCCAGTGCAGCGTCGCGTGCCTTCGCGACAAGCGGTGGATCGGTGTCTTTCGACGCGGCCCAGACAAAGCCTTCGCCGCCCGCGAGCGGCAGGTTGATCAGGCGCGGCGGATGGCTGCCTTCCGGACGTGACGTCGTGTCGGCGAGAATGACGGTGTGCGCCTCGAGCCCCTTCGCGCCATGCACCGTCATCACCCGCACTTCGTCGCGCGCCATTTCCATGTCGCGCTTCACTTCGGCACTGGCGGCGCGGAGCCATGCAACGAAGCCTTGCAGCGACGGCGTCTCGCGTTTCTCGTAGGCGAGCGCGAGATTGAGGAATTCATCGATCGCGTCGTTCGCTTCCGGGCCAAGCCGCGCCAGAAATTTCCGGCGGCCTTCGCCGGAACCGAGCACGCGTGCATAGAAATTGAACGGGCTGTCGCGCAAAGCCGCCTGCGCAAGCTGGTCGAGCTTTTCGGCGATGGTTGCCGCGGGGCCGGATTTTGCCGACAAGGCCGTGCGCAGCGATTTCCCGCCGCGGTCATAGGCGATGTCGAACAGGGCATCGTCATCGAGACCGAAGAGGGGGCTTTTCAGAACGGAGGCCAGCGCAAGATCGTCCTCGGGCAGCAGCAATGCATCGGCGAGCGCGATCAGATCCATCACCGCCATCTGCTCGGTCAGTACCATGCGATCGGCGCCGGCGACGGGAATATCGGCGGCCTTCAGGGCGCGGATGATCGCTTCGAACAGGGTGCCGCGCTGGCGCACGAGGATCAGCACGTCCCCCGGCTTGCCGCCCTGCCGTCGCCACGCGGCGATATGACGGGCGATCTTCTGTGCGAGCTGCACCTGCGGGCTCGTTTCGAGTGCAGTGTCGAAGGGGGCGTCCCAGCCGATGATCTCGCGCTTGTCAGCGGCAACGGTGAGGGGCCAGATCTCCACGCTGCCGGCTTTGTCGCCGCCGATCTTGGCGCTCGGCAGCGCCTGATGCACGGTCTTGTCCGGCGACGATGACAGGCCGCGATAGGCGATCTCGCGGCTGAACACGGTATCGACCGCATCGAGCACGATGCCGCCCGAGCGGAACGAGGTCAGCAATTTCACGTCGCGCCATTCCAGCTCCGCGCCGACGAACGCCTTGCGGAAGTCGTCGCGCATGACGCCGAATTTCTCCGGTGCCGCGCCCTGGAAGGAGTAGATCGATTGCTTGTCGTCACCGACCGCAAACATCGTGCGCTTGATGGCGCGCGCGCTGGCGCCGGCGGTGAACTCCGACACCAGGGTTTCCACGATCTCCCATTGCTTCGGGCTGGTATCCTGCGCCTCGTCGAGCAAGAGGTGATTGATGCCGAGATCGAGCTTGTAGAGCACCCAGGACGCCGAGGTCTGCTGGAACAGCATCAGCGTGCGCTCGATCAGGTCGTCATAGTCGAGCAACCCGCGGCGCATCTTCTCGCGGCGATAGCGGCGCAAGACTTCGTCGGCAACGATCAGCAGGGCGCGCGTGCGATCGCGACATTCGGCGGCTCGTTTCTTTCCCAGTAGGTCGCAGATGCGAAGTTGCTCGTCCTCCAGCCGCTGGACCCATTCCGGATGGCGTTCGCGGATTGCCTTGGTGGCGAGACTTTTGCGCGGCTGCATCTTGTCGGTGCAGAAGATCGACAGATAGGACAGTAGCTTCTCGCGCCCGGTTGCCACCCCGGCGGCACGGAATTTGTCGGCCTGGCCCTGATCAGTTTTGCTGCCGCTGGTCAGGACCGCCTGCAGGTCGGGCCATTCGTCGGGTGCGATCCCCGACGCGTTCAGAATGTCGTTCTCGATGTCGATCGCGCTTTCATCGTCGCTGATGCCGAGCGCATGCGAGAGTTCAGCAATTGCATTTGCGACAGAGCCTGTGCGCGCCACCCATTCGGCGAGCGTGTCGCGGCGGCCGACGGCTTCGCGAATGAGATCGCGGAAGGTCTGGTCGGCGGATGCTTCGATGGCGATGGCGAGTGCCTGGCCGATCGGCGTCTCGGGTTTTGCCGCGCCTTCCAGCATCACGTCGAGGCTGAGCTTTTCCAGAAGCTGCGTCTGCGTCGCGTCGTCCATCACCTCGAAGCCGGCGCCGACACCTGCCTCGAATGGAAACTGATGCAGCAGGCGCGTGCAGAAGGCGTGAATGGTCTGCACCTTGAGCCCGCCCGGCGTTTCCAGCGCCAGCGCGAACAGCTGTCTGGCGCGCTTGCGCGTCAGCGCATCCGGGACCGCACCGATATTGCGGATCGCGGCATCGAGCGCATCGTCATCGAGCGCCGTCCAGGCGGCGAGCGTGTTGAACACGCGCGTGGCCATGGTCGCCGCAGCGGCCTTGGTGAAAGTAATGCAGAGGATTTTCGCTGGGTCTTCGCCGCGCAACAGCAGCTTGATCACGCGTTGCGTCAGCACGTGCGTTTTGCCGGAGCCGGCATTGGCCGACGCCCAGGCGGATACGCCGGGATCGGAAGCGTCATGCTGGCTTTGAATAACGTGTGACGGAATTTCGGGGCGTGGCTTCATGCGTCGCCCTCATCGCCTGCGCCGCCGGTCGCCGACCATTCCTTGACGCGGGCGAGATGATCGTAAGTTCCGTAACTGCCGACCCACATCGGACGCGAAAATGAAATGTATGGCTCGGTATCCGACATAAAGCGGTTGGCCAACTCGGCGAGTTGCGCCAGCGCCTTGTCGGCTTCAACATCGATGGTGGAATCTTCAAACGTCCGGGGATGAGGATCACCACCCGGATTGCCGCCGTGCAGGCGCAGATACAGCAATTCGGAGACCGGCAAACCTTGCGTTGTGCCGACCTTTTCGAACGCGCCCTTGCGCAGCATCGCGGCCTGCAAGGTGAGCTGCGGCGCGAGATTGGCGCGCACCTGTTTGGGCGATGGCGGCGTGCCGGTCTTGTAGTCGAGCACGGCGAGCGTGCCATCGTTGAGGACCTCGATGCGGTCGGCACGGCCGCTGAGCAGGAAGTCCGGCGTGACCTGAAGCCTGCCATCGATCTCCGCAAAGACCGATTGCACCTGCGCGCGGCGCTCGATTTCCCAGTCGATGAACCAGCGGGCGATGCGTTCGAAGCGCGGCCACCAGAACGCCTGCGCTTCCGGATAATCATTGAGCGGTGCAAAGGCTTCGTGGCCGAGTGCGATCAGCGCGCCGTAGGGATCGGCCGGCAATCCGTCGGCAAATTTCTCGGTGAAGTCGCCGATGGCCTTGTGAATTACCGTGCCGC
>JAEYVN010000583.1 GCA_023431725.1 Pseudomonadota bacterium | reverse complement strand
GGACCAGTCCGCTTTGCCGTTGCGGGTCGCTGCCAAAACGAAGCTGTCCGTGCCTGTCCGCTTTGCTACCGGGCCGCCGATTCCGTCCTTGCTCCACCACGGAAAATTCCCGTTGAAGGTTTTCACTTTGAATTCGCTGGAGCGCGATTTGCGCGTTCCGCAATCTGACTGTGCGCCGAATAGTTGCCGGTCCCGTCGGCCCCATCTCGAAAGCGGCCTTGCAATCCGCAGCTTCGACGACAAATTCCGGCGCATCGGCCGGGCCGGTGGCCCATTTGCCTGCGAACCAGCGGGCCCCTTGCTCGGTGGCATTTGGGATGTTCGCGATTGCAGGCAATGGAGAGAGGCCACCAATCCCGAAGACGATAGACAAACGAACAATGGTTCGGGCGAGCATGCCTGATCTGCCTCCAGCTTTACTGCATCGAAGAGAACGTCGCCTTGCTAAACGGTTCGCGTGCCAGCGGTGCCACACGAAAAAGGGGATGCGTTCAGGTTTGCAATCCGCCATAGACAGCTGATGACAGAGGATTTGCATTTTACTCCAATCGCGACGTTCAGCGGCTTAAGCGGCATGCCTTTCATCGCGTTATCGCGCAATTCTCTCTATCCGTTGCTGATCGTCGGATCGGAAAGCGTGACCATCCGTGTCATCCGCCGTCACCGGATTCTGTTCAGCGATATTCGGGAAATCACGCTGCGTTGGCGGCTAGCCTATCAGCTGACAATCGTTCCGGAGCGAGGGCTGCGCACGTTCAGCGCCACTTTTCTGTCCAAAGAAAGCGCAATGCGTACGGTGGAGGCGCTGAAACAGCGCGGTGTGACGCTGGATGCCGAAACCGCGGCGGTTCTGTAAGCCGATGTGTCTCCCCCATGAACAGGGGGTTGTGAGCCCTTCTGGTCGCCGCCTAAAAAACGGGACGGCCGCCAATCCTATGCCGGCCCTCTGATGGGGAAGATCTTATGCATCTCAATACACCGCAGAGCGGGAAAGCCCTTCCGTTCGTTCTCGCGAACGCGAAACCTTACGCACTGGAGCAATATGAAGACAACGAACTGGGCTACTATGACCCGGTGACGCAGACTTGGCGCGGTACGCTGTTGTTCCACAAGTCATCGACGTCCCGGAACGTCACTTCGACGTCGGGGCGAACCTCCGATTCGGATCTGGCATCGGACGTGCTCGGTAACTGATTTTCTGCCGCCTGTTTTCAGACAAGTCCGAGGGTCGATCGAAAGGTCGGCCCCTTTTTCCATGTCCCTCAACGTCACACGGTCGCGCCATGTCATCTACGGCCAAAAGCGTTCTCATGATTTCCACCAAGCTCGATCCGCATGTCGATGCGGTTCTGGAACGATTACAGGAGCGCGGAGTGCCATGTTTCCGGCTGAACACCGATCATTTTCACGAGGAGTATCGGGTAACGATGTCCGACGAGCCGACAGGCACGATCCGGATTGATGACAAGTGGGGGCGTTCCTGCATTTTCCCACATGAGGTACGTTCGGTCTGGATGCGAAAGCCCGAGCCTTCACTGCCGCCGCCCGGTATCGAGGACGAAGGCGTCATCAATTATGTGCGTGACGAGATGCGGGAACTCATGGGTTTTCTGCCGATGGATTCGCGCGTGCTATGGATCAACAATCCGGATGAGAACCGCAGGCATCAGAGAAAGTTTCCGCAGCTTCGTCTCGCGCGCAGTTTGGGATTGCAGGTGCCGGGCTCGATCATCACAAACGATCCGGAACAAGCCGACGAATTCTTCAAAAACTGTCCGAATGGTGTAATCTGTAAGCCGATGCTGATGGGCAGTCACTATGTCGAAGGTGAACACCACGTCGCGTATACGCGTCGGGTCGCGCCTTCAGAATTCTCGGCGCTCAGGGAATCGATTTCATTGTGTCCGACCTACCTGCAGGAGGCGATTGCCAAGGACCATGAGTTGCGCGTTACGATTATCGGCGACGAACTGTTCTGCTGTCGGATTGATAGCCAGGGCGTAAGCGGCGCCGAACAGGATTGGCGCGCCGTCGATACCATCAATCTGCCGCACACCATCGTATCTCTGCCACAGCAGGTCGATCGTGCGTTGCGAGATTACCTCAAGCGCTGCGGCCTGCGGTTTGGTGCATTCGACCTGATCGTCACGCCGGAAGGAAACTACGTCTTTCTCGAGCTCAATCCCAATGGTCAGTGGTACTGGATCGAACTCGCTACCGGCGCGCCGATGGCCGATGCGATGGCTCGCCTGCTGGAAAATCCCTGATCGTCATGAGCGATCAGGCCGCATGCGAGTCCTCGGGCCCATGGCTGGGCCGCCTGCTGACATTCGGCGGGCAGGGTGGTGAGAATTCGCGTCGAACGCTCAGGTCGTTGTGTGCGCTCGGATGGATGCAACGTCATCTGGTGTTGCCAGCGCTCGGCGCCGCTGTGCTGCTGGCAATGCTGGCGTTGTTGCCGCCGCTCCTGCTTGCGGCACTGATCGACAAGGCATTCCCGGCCGGGAATGCGGTGGCTGCCCTTGCAATCGGTGTCGGCATCGCCTGTATCGCGCTGATCGACGCCGTTTGCTCTCTGGCCCGCAAGATGCTGGCGACGCGAGCCGGCCTGCAATTGCAACGCGCAATGCTGGTGCCTGCATTTGCCACGGCTCTGCGCCTGCCGGTCGATCACAAGCTGGCGCGCGATCAGGGCCAGCTTGGACGGACGTTCGAGGAGGTCGAGAGACTTGCGCAGAACGCGACAGAAGGCCTGATCGAATTTGGCATGGCCGCCGGTATGATCGCTGTGTTTGCCGGCGCTTTGATACTCGTCGACTGGCAGGCTGCATCCGCGATCATTGGTATCGTTACGGCTCTGACACTGTTTCACATGGCGCTGGCGCGAAGCCTGCGGGCGCGTGAAGCGGCGTGGTTTGAAACGCGCAGCCAATTCTGGTCGCATATCGTCGAGTCGATTGCTTACATGAATACGGTGCGTTTCAACACGGCGCATCGATTTGCCGATAAGCGTTTTTCCGAGCGGCTTGAACGCGACCTCGCGGCGCGCCTTTCGACCGTCGAGCTATCGGCCTATCTCGACAGCGTAGGGCGGCTGGCGGCAGGACTGATCGTGGCGGCCATCGTCTTGCTTGGCGGCGTCCGCGTCATGGATGGCGCCATGAGTGTCGGCGATTTCGTTCTTGTTCTTTCGATCGGCGGTTCGTTGTCAGCGCCGGTCCTGGCGCTGGTGAAGTCTTTCGATGACGTGCAGACCACGACCGTCTCCGTGAACCGGCTGGCGGCGCTTGCCAACGCGCAGGTTGAAGACATCCCGCAGGAAGCTCCCCTCGCGAAAAAGGGGCCGGTGGAACTCACCATTGAAAATCTAAGGTTCTCCTATTCCCAAGATGGAGCCCCTGTAATTGCCGCGCTGTCCTGTGTGTTCCAGTCAGGCGAACGCGTTGCTTTGATCGGACCAAGCGGAATCGGCAAAAGCACGCTGGCCAGCCTCATCTTTGCTGCGCGCCATCCAAATGGCGGCCTTATTAGGCTGGGAGGCGTGCCGATTGAGCGGATTCCGCTTGCTGTCCTCCGGCAGCGAATTCTTGTCGTACCGCATGAGATCGACGTGTTTACGGGTACGATTAGAGAGAACATCGCGCTCGGTGCGAGCGAATTTGTCTTGGAAAGCATTGTGAATGCGGTCCGCATCGCCGGCCTGGAGGCGGACATCGCCGCCCTACCGGGAGGCTACGACACCATGTTGGGGCAGGGAGGCGTTATCTTGTCAGCAGGTCAAATGCAGCGGATCGGTATCGCCCGTGCCGTTCTGCGAGAGCCGGATGTTCTTATTCTCGATGAAAGCACGTCATCACTCGATCTGGCGACCGAGCGCCGTGTCCTTGATGAGCTTCTGGAGCATTTCTCCGGGACCACCGTTCTCGCGATTACGCATCGCGCAAGCGTGGTCGAGCGGATGGGGCGCGTGATTGAAATTTAAATTGGTCCAGAGCCTGTAACTGGCGCATTAATATAGAAGCCATCAATCTCAATCGCCTCGCATATTTGCCGCGGCGGAGCGTCTTGGCATCACCAAGCCGAAAGTCGGTTCACCATCCGACCGCCACTGCCAATCCTTGTCCTAAACTTGCGTCAGCAAGACGTCCACTATGCGCCGTGTTTGTAAGCTGGAATACTTCAAGGCGGTGATGTGAAGCCGCTGTGTGCGATCACGCTGAATTTCCAGTGCAAGGGATCTGGCCGGATCGGCTGCTCGTTGCCGAGGGCGGCGGTTGACGCCCGCCACATGACGAGTGATGGCTGAGTGCCCAGCTGACGCCGCGATGAGGTTTCTGCGTGGCTTTCGCTCATCACTGAGCACAGCGACAGTTTTCCCAAGTAGTAATCTCTGCGGATCATGCGCGTTGCCGGTGATTTCATCATCGACATGACGTTGATGGGCGAACTGCTCAATGTTCCTGCCGCTAATGGCCCGATCCTGATGCGTCAACCTGCGACAGCCGAATTGATTCAGATCAAGGCACGTTTCGACGAAATTTGTTTCATCAAAGGCATAACGCAAGGCTTCGCGTCGATGCGATTGATCGAACACTGCAACGATAGATCGTTGATTTCCGCAGGTGGCCTTGGCCGCGGTGCCGGCGTTGATTGTTGAAACCTGTGCTGTGCAATGCGCCGCGTCCATCACAAATCTGACAGCGGGAAGGACGCCTGATTGGCATGACAAGGAATCAATGGCGGGACGACTGCAAAAGCGGCGCGAGGGTTGATCAAGATAGCAGTCAATTATGCGCGTTCGCGCAATGTTTTGAGCAGGTGAAAGCCGGATTATGATTGGACAGCTCACGACCAGCGAGCGTCAGTCAGCGCTCATCATCCTGCTTGCACTGGCCGTCGCTGGCCTTGTCATTGCCATCGCGGGACATGACGACGTTCTTGGCGGGCATGGCGCCTTGATACTTCTCGTTGCGCTCGGCGGAATCTTTGCGGTTATCTCTGGATATTACTTACCCGAGCCGAGCAAAGAACGCCTCGAGCATTACTATGACGAGCCGACCAAGGTCGGCATCATTCTGGCAATGGTCTGGGCCGTGTTCGGCCTTTTCGTCGGCGATTGGGTCGCCTGGCAGTTGGTTTACCCCGAACTGACCTTCGATGCCGGCTGGGCGAGCTTTGGCCGCATCCGTCCGGTCCATACGACATCGGTCATTTTCGGCTTCGGCGGCAATGCGCTGATTGCAACATCGCTCTATGTCTTGCAACGCACTTCGCGTGCCCGGCTCCCGGATCAGCTCAGTCCGTGGTTCGTGCTGTTGGGCTACAATCTGTTCTGCCTGCTTGCCGTGACCGGCTACCTGATGGGCATCACCCAGTCCAAGGAATATGCAGAGCCTGAATGGTACGCTGACATCTGGCTGGTGATCGTCTGGGTCGTCTATTTCGCCATCTATCTTCGGACGCTAGCTCGGCGCAAAGAGCCGCACATTTACGTGGCCAATTGGTATTACATGGCATTCATACTTGTTGTGGCGATCCTGCACATCGTCAACAACATCGCCGTTCCGGTATCGCTTGGGCATGCCAAGAGCTACTCATCTTTCTCCGGCGTTCAGGACGCGATGACGCAATGGTGGTACGGCCATAATGCCGTGGCCTTCTTCCTGACCGCCGGCTTCCTCGGCATGATGTATTACTATCTTCCGAAGCGAGCGAACCGCCCCATTTTCTCCTACCGGCTTTCGATCATAAGTTTCTGGGGCATCACCTTCATGTATATGTGGGCGGGTTCGCACCATCTGCATTACACGGCGTTGCCCCATTGGGTTCAGACGCTCGGCATGACCTTCTCGGTCATGTTGCTGGTGCCGTCCTGGGCATCCGCGGCCAACGCCTTGCTCACGCTCAACGGCGCTTGGGACAAGGTGCGCGATGACGCCACGCTGCGCTTTATGATGGTGGCGGCAGTGTTCTATGGACTGTCCACCTTCGAGGGCTCGTTCATGGCGATCCGGTCGGTGAACGCCCTCTCGCACTACACCGATTGGACCGTTGGCCACGTCCATGCCGGCGCACTCGGCTGGGTGGCGATGATTACTTTCGGCGCGATCTACGCCTCGGTGCCGTGGCTCTGGAAGCGAGAAGGGATGTATTCGGCACGGCTCGTCGAAGTGCATTTCTGGCTCGCCGTCTCCGGCACCATCGTTTACGTGTTCGCGATGTGGAATTCCGGCATCATCCAGGGGCTGATGTGGCGGACCTACAATGAGAGCGGCACCCTCGCCTACTCATTCGTCGATTCCCTTGTGGCGATGCGGCCCTACTACATCGCGCGCGCGATCGGTGGTATGTTGTTCCTGATTGGCGCGGTTGTCGGCGCCTACAACATCTGGATGACGATCCGCACTGCGCCGCGGACCACGCCCGAGGCCGTCTCCGACCAACCTGACTCCGTGCTGGTCGGCACGCCAGCCCTTCAGCCTGGGGAGTGACGCATATGTTCGGCCTTCATTATCGGCTTGAGCGCAAAGCGATCGGGCTCGTACTCGCGATTATCTGCGTCGCCAGCATCGGCGGTATCGTCGAGATTGCGCCGCTCTTCACCATTCATCAGACGGTTGAGGATGCGCCCGACATGCGCGTGTATACGCCGCTCGAACTTGCCGGACGCAACATCTACATCCGCGAGGGCTGCTATGCCTGCCACTCGCAGATGATCCGGACATTGCGCGACGAGGTCGAACGTTACGGTCCTTATTCGCTCGCGGTCGAATCCAAATACGATCACCCGATGCTCTGGGGCTCAAAGCGTACCGGACCGGACCTTGCGCGGATCGGAGGCAAGTATTCCGACGAATGGCATGTGGCGCATCTGAACAACCCTCGTGCCGTGATGCCGGAATCGATCATGCCGGCGTATGCTTGGTTGTCACGCACGGAATTGCGGACCAGCGATCTGAGCTTACAGCTCAAGGCCATTCGTACGGTCGGTGTGCCTTACACCGCTGAGATGATTGCCAATGCACCGTCGGATGCCTACGGCCAGGCAGCGCCTGACTCTCCACAGGCGGAAGGCGTGACCAAGCGCTACGGCGCGGCAACGAACGTTCGGACTTTCGATGGCGTGCCAGGCAGGCTGACCGAAATGGACGCTCTCGTCGCCTACCTGCAGATACTCGGGCGGCTGACCGATGCGGCACACAAACCTGTCGCGCAAGCTGGGAGGTAACGATGGGGTTCGATCACAACACCCTCGTATGGTTCTCGAAGTCGTTCGGCCTGTTCTACCTCATCGGCCTCTCGCTGCTTGTGGTGATCTACGCATACTGGCCGTCGAACAAGAATCAGTTCGACCGCGCTGCGGAGTCCATCATCTATGACGAGGACAAGCCATGGCGGTGAATGAACGCGACCCCCATACGGGTTATCTCACCACCGGACACGAGTGGAACGGCATCAAGGAGCTGAATACGCCGGTCCCGCGGGCGGTTTATTTCTTTCTCATCGCGACAGCTCTGTTCTCGCTGGCCTACTGGATTCTGTTTCCTGCCTGGCCGCTCGGGGTAACCTATACCAAGGGCCTGCTGGGGATCGATCAGACAACGACCGTCAAACAGTCTTTGCAACAGGCTGCGCTTGATCGTGAAGGCTGGGCCAAGCGGATTGAAGCGGAGAGCTTTAAAGCGATCCAGTCCGATCCGGCGCTGATGACGATCGTGCGCCAGACCGGGCGAACCCTGTTCGGCGACAATTGCGCGGCGTGTCATGGCTTCAATGCAAAGGGTAGCAAAGGCTTTCCGGCTCTGACCGCCGAATCCTGGCTGTGGGGCGGCGACCCCGAGACCATTGCCGAGACGATCCGCGTTGGCATCAATTCCAGCCATCCGGATACGCGCGTCGCCCAGATGCTGGCCTTCGGCCGCGACCAGGTCTTGCCGCGGTCCGACGTGGATAACGTGGTTAGCTACGTACAATCGCTGTCCGATCCGGCCGTCGAAAAGCAAATCCCTAAAGAAAAGCTTGATTCAGGCCGCGCCATTTTCGCGACGAATTGCGCCTCCTGTCATGGCGATGACGGCAAGGGGAAAGCCGATCTCGGCGCGCCCGACCTGACCGACCACATCTGGATCTACGGCGGCGACCCGCAATCGATCTTCACCACCGTGTGGCACGGCCGGCAGGGACACATGCCGACATGGGAAAACCGTTTCGGTCTGCGCGAGCGCAAGATCCTCGCGCTGTATCTCGTTGATCTGAGGTCGCGCAATCGATGAACACTGTACAGACATGGTCGAAGCGCAAAGCCGCGATCTGGCTCGCGGTCGGCCTCTGTCTGTTGCTGCTCTTCGCAGCCAACTGTCATCTCGTCTATGTCGCAATGACGTCGCAGCCGGACTGTGTCGATCATATCCGGCATGGCGAGATGAACGGGACGCAAAGCCGGTTCAGCGCCGCAAGATCGGCATGTTCGCCACGCTGAGACACGCGACAGAAGCGAAACGAGACTGATGATGACAACAATCCCAGACGTGCTTCCACCAGCAACGCGAGAGAAGACCTGGAACCGTCATCTGGCGCCGTCGGCCGCCTTCACATGGCTCGCTGCCGGATGGCGCGATCTGGCGACCCAGCCGCTGTCCGGACTGAGCTACGGCGTCCTGGTGTTTCTGGTTTCCGTCGCGCTCGTGATCGGTCTCATCGCCTTCGGATGGGACTATATCCTTTTCCCGGCTTTTGCCGGCTTCATGGTGGTTGGACCACTGCTCGCAATCGGGCTCTACGAAAAAAGCCGTCGCCTTGCCGCCGGAGAACTCGTCAGCCTCGCACGCATGATCTTCGTCAAACCGGAATCCGGTGGCCAGATCCTGTTCACGGGTGTCCTGCTTTGCCTACTGATGCTGCTGTGGATGCGATCCGCGATCATTATCTACGCCCTGTTCTTCGGGCTGCGTCCTTTTCCAGGACTCGACCACATCACACAGATGCTGTTCACCACACCCGTCGGCTGGGCGATGCTGATTGTCGGCGGCGCCGTCGGCGGATTATTTGCCGCCTTTTCGTTTGCGATCAGTGCTTTCTCAATTCCGATGCTGCTCAGTGAGCGCGTCGATGCATTGACTGCAATGGGCACCAGCACCGCACTGGTCTGGAACAACCTTCCGGTGATGCTGACATGGGGCATGATCGTACTGGCCTTGTTTCTCGTCAGTCTTGCCACCGGTCTGGTCGGCCTGATCGTCGTGTTTCCGTTGCTGGGTCATGGCACCTGGCATGCCTATCAGGCTATTCGTCCGTCCCCTCAATCATGACGTCGCGCATGCCACACACGCTCCGGCGCGGAATGAAAGGGCCACCCAATGAGTTGCTGCGCACCGAGCATTGAGCTTGCCGCAGCGGCGGAGGCCGACCACCGCCGCAACGCCCAGCATGAACTGCTGCTCGCGAGCCGCGAGATCGAAGGCGGGTTGCGTCAGACCGATCTTTCCGTCCCCGGCATTCATTGCGGCGCATGCATCAAAAAGATTGAGGCGGTCGTCGGCACCATGCCGGGTGTCGAGCGGGCGCGCGTCAACCTGTCCACCAAACGGTTGGCGATCCATTGGCGCGCTGAAACTCCACCGCCATTCGTCGAAACGCTGACGTCGATCGGTTATGACGCCCATCTCTACGATGTAGCGTCCGAGGCCAAAGACGAGACGCTGGCGGATCTGATCCGCGCGCTGGCGGTTGCAGGTTTCGCGGCCAGCAACATCATGCTGCTGTCGGTGTCGATCTGGTCGGGTGCCGACGCAGACACCCGTGACCTGTTTCACTGGATTTCCGCCGCAATCGCGCTGCCGGCCCTTGCCTATTCCGGACGCATTTTCTTTCGCTCAGCATGGCAAAGTCTCCGACACGGTCGCACCAACATGGATGTTCCAATTTCGATTGGCGTGCTGTTGGCGTTCGGACTGAGCCTCTACGAGACGATCCATCAAGGGCCGCATGCCTATTTCGATGCTGCGGTCTCACTTCTGTTTTTTCTTTTGATCGGGCGCACGCTCGATCACATGATGCGGGACCGAGCACGCATTGCGGTCAAGGGACTTGCACGTCTTTCGGCTCGCGGTGCGCTGGTGCAACAGTCCGATGGAAACAATGTCTATTTGCCGGTTCAGGAAATCGAGCCCGGAATGACGATCATGCTCGCGGCCGGCGAACGCGTTCCGGTCGACGCCCGCGTTATCACTGGACAATCGGAGATTGACTGTTCACTGGTATCTGGCGAAAGCCTGCCGCAATCGGTCCAAATTGGTTCTGCGTTGCAGGCCGGGATGCTCAATCTGACGGGGCCTCTGACCATCGTCGCAACCGCCGCTGCCAAGGACTCGTTTCTCGCCGAAATGATCCGGATGATGGAAGCGGCCGAATCCGGCCGTTCGGCATTCCGACGTGTCGCCGATCGGGCGTCGCAACTCTACGCTCCGGTCGTTCATCTGACAGCACTGCTGACGTTTGCTGGTTGGATGGTTGCAACAGGCGATGTTCATCGCGCACTCACGATCGCGATCGCTGTTCTGATCATCACCTGTCCGTGCGCTCTCGGACTTGCGGTGCCAATGGTTCAGGTCGTGGCCGCACGTCGTCTGTTCGAGCAGGGTATTATGGTCAAGGATGGGGGAGCGCTCGAACGGCTTGCCGAGGTCGACTCTGTCATCTTCGACAAGACGGGCACGCTTACGTTCGGCGAGCCACGACTGATTATACAGAAGTCAATCAGCGATGATAACGTTGCGCTTGCCGCCGCCATAGCCTCGTATTCCTGTCATCCGTTCTCTCGCGCGCTCTTCGCGGCGCGTCGCAAGAGCGCAGAAACTGTCGTCATCTTCGAGCGGGTGTCCGAATATCCGGGGTCCGGTCTTGAGGCCGTGGCAGGAGAAACCATCTATCGGCTGGGGCGCGCCGAATGGGCGCTCGGGGATGCGGCTATCGCGAAATCCGCGCCGGCCGCAAGTGTCATCCTCTCCAGGAATGGCGATTGCGTCGCCGCATTCAATTTTGAAGACCAGCTTCGCCCTGATGGGCGAAAAGCCATCGAACAACTTGCACACAGTGGCTTGCCGGTCGAGATCTTGTCCGGTGACAGGGAAGAGCCCGTGCGGGCTCTTGCAACAACACTCGGCATCCCGCATGTCGCGCGCGTATCGCCGGGCGACAAGCTTGCGCATATTGCGTCGCTGACAAGCGCTGGAAGAAAGCCTTTGATGGTGGGCGATGGCCTCAACGACGCGCCAGCGCTCGCCGCCGCACAAGCTTCTATAGCGCCGGCGTCGGCGGCCGACGTTGGTCGTAACACCGCCGATCTCGTCTTCCTTCGTGAGAGTTTGATGGCCGTTCCGCAGGCAGTCAGCGTGGCGCGCCATGCCGCGCGGCTAGTCCGGGAGAATTTCGCAGTCGCAATCGGCTACAATGTGATCGCCGTTCCCATTGCCGTTTTTGGCTATGTGACGCCACTGGTGGCGGCAATCGCAATGTCGTTGTCGTCCTTGCTCGTCGTGGCAAACGCGCTCCGTCTGGGAAAGGTGGATCGTCTACCCTCAGGTCGCTTGCGCAATGGTGGAACCGATGTATTGCTTTCTGCAAGTCCCGGTGTCCGATGACTGATTTCTTTTACCTGGTTCCTATTGCGCTTTGTCTCGGTTTCGCTGGGCTCGTAGCATTCATGTGGACGCTCAGGAGCGGTCAATACGATGACCTTGATGGAGCCGCGGAGAGAATTCTTCTGGATGATAGCGACCGGCCGATTGTACCTCAGAAATCAAACCGGGCATGACGCGGGCCTTAATTCAGAGATGGAATATCAGTTCAAGTGGCTGGCGACGCCTCGCGGTCGGATCGACTACGCGTTCGACCGTACGATGCTCTACGGCACTGGCGGCCTCGCATTCGTGATAGAAACTGAGCTGCAACTCAATACGTCGCAACTAACACAAGCGTTAATCCGCTCACCACTACGGTGTTCTTCACGGAACAGTCAACGGGCTTGCGCAGCGGATGGGCGGTCGGCACCGGTGCGGAGTTTGCTGTTGCGGACGGCTGGTCGCTCAAGGGTGAATGTCTTTACGCCAAGTTTGGAGCGGAAGAATTCCTATTCCCCAGTCCTCCTGCCGGTGTCGTGCGAAATTCGGGAAAATCGACAGGCAATACAATTAGCGGCCGCGTGGCCACCAATGAGGCCTAGAAG
>JAEYVN010000351.1 GCA_023431725.1 Pseudomonadota bacterium | reverse complement strand
AAGAACAACGGCAAACTGAAGCTGCAGGACAAGATCTATCTCTACAATCTGCCGGACCGGCTTGAACTGGCCGACACGGTGCGTCTCGATTTCCCGCCCGTCCCCTATTACAGCCGCTCGCTGCTCTATCTCGTCTCGCGGTCTTATGAGGACGTGGCGAACACACCGCTCGCCGGCATGCAACGCTACAGCAGCGACCTCGCCGGCAACGGCAAACTCGAAATCGACTACGCGACAAGCGAGCGCACCACCTCGGAAACGCATGGCGGCTTCGACAACGATGCCGCGACACTGACGACGATCATGAGCCGCATCCTGGGCAAGAAGCCGGAACAGCCACCCAGAGCGGACGAACTGATCGGGTACTGAACGGCACAGGCTACAATCGCCACGGGGGGGCGAGCGGTGATCAAGCGCATCAGCGTTGTTGCGGCCGGCTGCCTGCTTCTTGGCGGTTGCGCCATCCGGCCGATGCCGGAGGACATGTCCGGCGTTCCAACAACGATCATCGTCAAGCAGATTCGCTGCGAAACGCGCCAGGCGATCAAGGACTTTGCGCTCGACTGGCTGACCTTCGAACGAAACCTCGAGCTCGGCCGCGTCGATCGCAGATCATACGAGATCGGCTTGCAGTTCAGGCAGGGCCGGCCGCTTTCGCAGTTCACGCCGGAACTGTTTCAGGGCCGCGTCAGGCACGTTGTCGGCATCTTCTACGAGACCGGCATTGCGTACAATTTTACTCTCGGAATGAAGGAAGAGAACAATCTCAACACCGAGATCAACCTGCTGAAGCCGTTCACAACATCAAATCGCACACTTGGCATCAGCGCGAAGGCCGACCGTTCCCGCAGAAGCGAACGCATCTTCACGATCACGGATTCGTTCAGGAGCCTGTTCCGGTTGCCCGAAGACTATTGCGCCGGCGAAGCGTTCGGACGCAGCTACAACTACGTCGCGCCGCCGAACTACATCTATCCCATCACCGGCGAAATCGGCATCAAGAACCTCATCGCCGATTTCATCAATCTGACTCTCTTCGATGGTCTTGGCGGTCCCAGGGACAATACCGGCGCTCCCCCGACAATCGCGGATACGCTCGAATTCATCACCACCATCGGCGGATCGCTGACGCCCAAAGTCGTTTTCTCACCGGCGGGCACAAATCTGCAAGTGGTGGACGCTTCGCTGAGAGGCGACGTATCTCGCACCGATAACCACACCATCACCATGGGTCTCGCCGTGGCAAAGGACGCGGCCCCGCAGCTTCCCGCTATCCGCTCGTCGCTTCTGACACCGCTGATCAGCGCCAGCCCGACGACACCGGCGGAGGCGGCAGCAGCGGAAGCCGTCAATCAGGCCATAACACTGAGAATTTTCCGGCCAACGCTTGTTGTTGGGCCATAACAGCAGGAGGGCATAATGACAAAGGCTACCAAGAAGAAGGTCACACGAGCGAAGCAGGCAGCAACGAGGACGGATCAGATCGTTCCGACATATCTTCAATCCGGATCGGTCGACATCAGCCTGCACGATGTCATCGAGGCCTTAAAGATGATCGAGAAACACGGCCACCTGAACAAGCTCTCTCGCAATCTTGAACTGGAAATGAATGTCCCGGCGGACACGGTCGACTTCATCAAGGATTTCATCGTGAAAAACGATATGTATGACGATCCGATCGGCCGACATATCGTCAATGGAAATGGGCGCCCTGCGCCCTCGTCCCGCGCAGCGGCGCGACGATCCGATAATAGCATATACCATTGCTACCTACGACGATAAGGAAGGCTGGAACGCAATACGGCGTTTCCGTTGAAGCACAGCCGATATGGCAAGGGCGGTCCGCGGCAAATGGTCGGGCACGCCCTTCTTTAATGCAGCTATGTCCGGCTGCCCTGCTTTTCGAATGCCTCCAGCGTCAGCGGCAGACTCTGTCCGAACCACACCGCATGCCGCGCGTGGTCGGCATATATTCGTCACGGCAATGCGCGCGCGCGGCTCGTCGCCGGGTCGCAATAGACATGCGCATGATATTCCGCGATGCTGCCCGTATTCATTGCCGATGTCACGCCGGCGTTTTGTGCGACTGCCCCTCGATATAGTGAAGCCAGATTGAAACCAAGACTCCACGCGCGGGCCAAGATCCCGCCCTTACGCAGGCACCCCGATCACATTCTGACATTTTTTCACACATGACCTTACGCTGGGACAGGGCCTTGAGATGAAATCATTCAGCTTATTGATTGTCGCAGGCAGCCTCACCGTCACGCCGCTCCTGGCTGGCCATGCATCCGCACAGCCATCCACCAACGCATCGACGCTGACCGAAAAGCTCAACGCCTATGTCGGCTGCATCAACCGGCTGTCGGAACGGTCCTATTCGTCGCGCTCGCGCTATTTCAGCTGGGCCGCCAGGAGCGGACCGACCGGCAAGGAGCGCATCATCTACGGCACCTACACCATCTACGACACGTCGGATTGCCGGAGGAACGTGGAGAAAGCCAACGCGCTGGAGCCACGCGACGCGGCGCTGGAAGCGGCCGCGTCGGCCTATTCCGACGCCGTCAGCAAACTCGAGACCTTGCTGAAGGAGGCCGACGATTACTATTCGCAAGAGAATTACAAGGACGACAAGATGGCCAAGGGCAAGGCCCTGCACCCTCGCCTGGTCGCCGGATGGGATGCCTTCGCCAGCGCCGACAAGGCACTGCGCCGCGGCGTCGAGGCCATCAACGACAGACGCGCGGCAGAAAGGCTCGCCGAGATCGAGCAGAAGGAAGGCCGCAAGACGCGCTATCATGTCGAGGCGCTGATGATCAATGCCAAGCGCGTGCTGCGCACGCAGGAGACCGACAAGCCTGACATTGCCGCGATCACCCAGGCGCTCAACGACTATGAAGCCATCGTCAAGGCGACCGAGGCAATCTCAGGCGCGGATGGCAACGCCAAGGTCGGCTCGTTCTTCCTGAACAACGCCAAGTCCTACCTCACCACGTCGAAGCAGTTGATGCGCCGCTTGCGCGACAAGGTGCCCGACAGTTCCGGCGACAGGATGATGATCAATGCCGGCAGCAGCTGGATGGTCGAAGGCTCGCCACAGCGGCTGTTGCGCGACTACAATCAACTGATCGAGAGTTATAATCGCGGGATTGGGATTTAACTTGTAGCCCGGATGAAGCGCAGCGAAATCCGGGGCGAATTCGTCCCCATATCATCCCGCATTGCGCTTCGCTCCATGCGGGCTACGAGCGAACCCGCTGCATGGCGCTATCAAAACAGAGCAGAAATCAATGACATCCACCTCCGAACGCGATCACTGGCAGGACCGCTATTCCACGCCGGATTACCGCTTCGGCAAAACGCCGAACGAATTCCTGGTGCGCTGCAAGCCGCTGCTGCCGATGAGCGGCAAGGCGCTGGCCGTGGCCGATGGCGAAGGCCGCAATGGCGTGTGGCTGGCGAAGCAGGGCCTCGATGTGCTGTCGATCGATTTCTCGCCGGCCGCGCTGGCAAAAGCACGCGCACTGGCGGCCGAGAACAAGGTCGATGTCGTGTTCGAGGAAGCCGACGTGCACGCGTGGCCCTATCCGGACAGCACCTTCGATGTCGTCGCCGAAATCTTCACGCAATTCTCGACGCCGGCGCAGCGCGCATTGAAATGAGCCGGCATGCGCCGCACGCTGAAAAGCGGCGGCCTGCTCATCGTGCAAGGCTATACGCCCAAGCAATTGCAATACGGCACCGGCGGCCCGAAGCAGATCGCGCATCTCTATACGCGTGACATGCTCGAACACGCCTTCGGCGATCTCGCCGATGTCAGCATCGTCG
>JAEYVN010000582.1 GCA_023431725.1 Pseudomonadota bacterium | reverse complement strand
TCAAGCTGCTTGCCGGAAGCGACTATTACATAAGCAACGGGGCGCAACACGATCGTTGCGCCCCGTTTGACGTCATAACGTTACTCTGCCGGCGTCGATACGGGCGCCGCACCATGCCCGGTCGACGGCACATCGTGGTGAGTGGTCTTGCCATGCGACGGCAAAGGCTTGTTGCCCGATGCCGCCCGCAGCAGGACGTAGAAGACCGGCGTCAGGAACAAGCCGAAAGCCGTCACACCGATCATGCCCGCGAACACCGCGACACCCATGGCCTGCCGCATTTCCGCGCCGGCACCCGTGGCCAGAACCAGCGGCAGCACGCCCATGACGAAAGCCAGCGACGTCATCAGGATCGGCCGCAGACGTAGGCGGCTCGCCTCGACCGCGGCCTGGAATGGCGTCCGGCCCGCGAACTCAAGCTCACGCGCGAATTCCACGATCAGGATCGAGTTCTTCGCCGACAAGCCCACCAGCACAATCAGACCGATCTGGGTGAAGATGTTGTTGTCGCCGCCGGAGATCCACACGCCGCTCATGGCAGCCAGCAATCCCATTGGCACGATCATGATGATCGACAATGGCAGCGCCAGCGATTCGTATAACGCCGCGAGCACGAGGAAGACCAGAAACACCGCCAGCGGGAAAACCCACATCGCTGAATTGCCGGCGAGGATTTCCTGATATGTCAGCTCGGTCCATTCGAAGTCGAAGCCTTTCGGCAACGTTTCCGCTGCGATCTTCGTAACAGCCGCCTGCGCCTGTCCGGTCGAATAGCCGGGCGCCGCACCGCCATTGACGTCCGCCGTCAGGAAGCCGTTGTAGCGCATTGCCCGCTCTGGCCCCGCACTCGACTTCACCCGCAGCACGGCCGCCAGCGGCACCATTTCGCCCGAGGCCGAACGCACTTTCAACTGCCCGACATCGTCGGCACGCGCACGGAACTGCGCATCCGCCTGTACGCGCACGGAGTAAGTGCGGCCGAACCGGTTGAAGTCATTGACGTAGAGCGAGCCGAGATAGACCTGCATCGTCTCGAAGATATCGGTCACGGCCACGCCGAGTTGCCGCGCCTTGACGCGATCGATATCGGCATAGAGTTGCGGCACATTCACCTGATAACCCGAGAACAGGCCGGCCAATTCCGGTGCCTTCATCGCGCGGCCTAGGAAAGCCTTGGTCGCGTCGTCCAGCGCCTCATAGCCAAGGCCGGCGCGATCCTCGATCTGCAGCTTGAAACCACCGATCGTGCCAAGGCCCGCCACCGGCGGCGGCGGGAACATGGCGATGAAAGCTTCCTGAATCCCGGCATACTTCTTGTTGAGCTCCAGCGCGATAGCGCCGCCGCTCAGTTCGCGTGACTTGCGCTCTTCGAACGGCTTCAGGATTGCAAAGACAATGCCGGCATTCGACGAGTTGGTGAAGCCGTTGATCGACAGGCCGGGAAATCCAAGGGCGCTTTCGACACCCGGTGTCTTGAGAGCGATGTCAGTCATCCGCCGGATCACGTCTTCCGTGCGGTCGAGCGTTGCGCCATCAGGCAACTGGGCGAAGCCGACAAGATACTGCTTGTCCTGGCCGGGCACGAAGCCTCCGGGGACAGCGCGGAACAAAACCACCGTCATGCCGATCAGGACGAGATAGATGCCCATCATGATCGCCTTGCGTGACAGGATACGCCGCACACCGCCGCCATAGGCCTCGGACCCACGGCGGAAGACGTAGTTGAAGTTACGGAACAGCCATCCGAACGCGAAATCCATCATTCGGGTCAAGCGATCCTTCGGCGCGTCATGCGCCTTGAGCAGCAGCGCCGACAGCGCCGGTGACAGGGTCAGCGAGTTGATGGCCGAAATAACCGTCGAGATCGCGATCGTCAGCGCGAATTGCTTGTAGAACTGACCAGTCAGGCCGCTGATGAAGGCGAGCGGCACGAACACGGCGCAGAGCACGAGTGCGATGGCGATGATCGGCCCGGACACTTCGCTCATCGCCTGATAGGTCGCCTCTCGCGGTGATAATCCCTCCTCGATATTGCGCTCGACATTTTCCACGACGACGATCGCGTCGTCGACCACGATGCCGATGGCCAGCACGAGACCGAACAGGGACAACGCATTGATCGAGAAGCCGAAGACATACATCACCGCGAATGTACCGATGATGGATACCGGAACAGCCAGCAGCGGGATGATCGATGCGCGCCACGTTTGCAGAAACAGAATGACGACCAGCACCACCAATGCGACGGCCTCCAGCAGCGTATGAATCACCGCTTCGATCGACGCGCGCACGAACTGGGTCGGATCGTAGACGACGGAGTAATCCACACCTTCCGGCATGTTCCCCTTCATCTCGGCCATGGCTTTGCGCACATTGTCCGAAATGGCGATGGCGTTCGATCCTGGCGACTGGAAGATACCGATGGCAACGGCGGACTTGTTGTCGAGCAGCGAGCGCAGGGCATATTCCGAAGCGCCAAGCTCGATGCGGGCGACGTCACGCAGACGCGTCACGTCGCCGTTGGCGCCGCTCTTGACGACGATGTCGCCGAACTCTTCCTCGTTCTGAAGGCGACCCTGGGCGTTGATGGACAACTGGAGATCGAGCCCCGGCACGCCCGGCGAAGCGCCGACGACACCAGCCGCCGCCTGCACGTTCTGCGCCTGGATTTCGCGCACCACATCGCCGGCAGAAAGCCCGCGCTCGGCGATCTTCTGCGGGTCGAGCCACACGCGCATGGAATAGTCGCCCGCGCCCCACATCAGCACCTGTCCGACACCGTCGATCCGCGCCAGACGATCCCTCACGTTCAGGATCGCGTAGTTGCGCAGATAGGTCATGTCATAGCGATCGTTCGGCGACAGCAAGTGCACGACCATCGTCAGGTCCGGCGAGCTTTTCACCGTGGTGACGCCGAGGCGGCGCACTTCCTCCGGCAACCGCGGCTCGGCCTGCGACACGCGGTTCTGGACGAGTTGCTGTGCCTTGTCGGGATCGGTGCCGAGCTTGAACGTGATCGTCAGCATCATCAGACCGTCGGTCGTCGCCTGGCTGCTCATGTAGAGCATGCCCTCGACGCCGTTGATCTGTTCCTCGATCGGCGTCGCCACCGTTTCGGCAATGACCTTCGGGTTCGCGCCGGGATATTGCGCGCGAACAACCACTGACGGTGGCGCGACCTCGGGATATTCCGAGATCGGAATCACGCGCAGCGCCAGCAGACCGGCAAGGAAAATCAGGACCGACAAAACGCCGGCAAAAATCGGCCGGTCGATAAAAAATCTGGACAGGTTCATGTCACCCCTCCCCCGCGCGAGCGCGGCGGATCAATTAAAATGGATCAGTTACTGGACGCGGATCGCACGTCCATCGATACAATCTGCGGTTCGACGACGGCGCCTGGACGCACGCGCTGCAATCCGTTGACGACGATGCGCTCACCGGACTTCAGGCCTTGCGTGACGACGCGCAGCCCCTCAACAGACGGACCAAGCACCACTTCGCGATAGGTCGCCTTGTTGTCGGCGTCGACCACGAAGACAAATTTCTTGTCCTGATCGGTGCCGATGGCACGCTCGCTCACCGCCAGAGCCGGCTCGGCTTTCGCCTGACCCATGCGCAGACGCGCGAACTGACCGGGAATCAGACGGCCATCGGCATTGTCGAACACCGCGCGAACACGCACCGTGCCGGTCCGGGCATCGAACTGGTTGTCGATCAATTGCATCCGGCCTTTCACAGCCGTTCCGTTGCCGGTGATGGTGGTCATCTCGACGGGAATGCGTTCGATCTGATCGTAATTGTGTCCGTTATCGCCAAGCGATTGCAGCGCGCGGGACACGAT
>JAEYVN010000326.1 GCA_023431725.1 Pseudomonadota bacterium | reverse complement strand
TGTTGGCTTCCTTCGCGTCGGGATGATCGACGCGCATCATCACTTGCCACGGTGCCGCGGGCGCTCTGCCGGGAAGCGCACTGGCATCGCCGCGCCGTCCGTAAAGCGGCTCGATCTTCAGCCCGTCGTAGGTTTTCGACACGAGCTTCTTGTCGAACGGCGCACCTTTCAGGACACCATCGACAAGCTTCAGCCATTGCTCGCGGCTGGCGGGAGGAAATTCGGAGGCAAGGAGGAGGTCGGTTGAGTTCATATGCTATGTGACCATGAACAATAACGGTTGTCATCGCCCGCGTAGGCGGGCGATCCGGTCCGCTCGGCAAGTCTCGGTGGATGTCCCGCTTTTGCGGAGCATGACAATTCAGACAAGCCGCTCGATCCCGCTCTGGTCAAGCCGGGCGAGGGCCTCGCGCAGGGACCGGCCGGCGATGATGGCGTTGGGAGCGATTTCGAGCAGCGGCACGAGCACGAAGGCGCGCTCGAACAGCCGTGGGTGCGGCAGGGTCAGATCCGGATCGTCGATCGTGTCCTCGCCGTAGGTGAGCAGATCGATATCGAGACTGCGCGGCCCCCAACGTTCCTCCTTGTGGCGATCACGGCCGAAAGCACGTTCGACTTCATGGGCCTCATCCAGGAGACCGAGCGGGGTCAGCCCGGTGTCGATGATGATGCAGGCATTGATGAAGGCCGGCTGGTCGGTCTTGCCCCACGGCGGCGTCTTATAGTCGGACGAACGCGCGATCAGGCGGATGCGGTCGCCGTCGCAGAATTGCGTGATGGCCCGCGCGATGGTCTCCCTCGCATCACCAACATTGCCGCCGAATGCGATGAAGGCGCGCGGCATGTCAGCTTGCCCGTTCGCGAGAGATGATGACACCGACATCATCGAATGTCGCAGCAATCGGGGCGTGCGGCTTGTGCACGGTGAGTTGCACTTTCCTGATCGGCGGAAATTTGTCGAGCAGGGCATCGATCACTGCGCCTGCGGCGGCTTCGATCAGGCGGAAGCGTTGCGCGCAGAAGGCTTCGGTCGCGATTTCCGTCACGGTGCCATAGGACACGGTATGCGCGAGACGGTCCGAGCGCGATGCGTGGCTGAGATCGATGTCGAGCAGAATATCCAGCTTGAAGGTCTGGCCGACTTTCGCTTCGTGCGCCATCACGCCGTGATTGGCGTGCAGCGCGAGCCCCGAGATGAAAATCCTGTCGGTGGCAGTCTTGTTCATTGCGCGTCCCTGATCGCTTCGTAGATGCGAAGCGCCTGCATGGTTTCGGCGACATCATGGGCGCGCACAATCGTGGCCCCGGCCTGAACTGCGAAAAGATGACCTGCTATCGAGCCTCCGAGCCGTTGGTCGGGCTCGGAGGGGACGATCGAGGCGATGAAGCGTTTGCGTGAGAGGCCGATCAGGATCGGCAGGCCGAAATGCTTGAAGCGATGCAATTGCGCAACCGCGATGATGCTTTGTTCCGGCACCTTGCCGAAGCCGATGCCTGGATCGAGCACGATCTGTTCGCGACGGATGCCGGCCTTGGCTGCAATATCCAGTGAGCGTTCGAAGAAGGCATTCATGTCGGCGATGATGTCGATCGCCGGATCGGCCGTCTCGCGATTGTGCATGACAATGACAGGAACGCCATGATCGGCGACCACATGGGCCATGTCGGGGTCGCGCTGCAGGCCCCAGATGTCATTGGCGATGACGGCACCCTGGCGAATGGCCCAATCGGCCACCTCTGCCTTCATCGTGTCGATCGAGACCGGTTTGCCGAGTGCGATGACCGCCGAAAGAACCGGTGCCAGCCGTTCGCGCTCCATCTGCGCGGTGACGGGAGCCATCCCTCCATAGGGACGCGTGGATTCCGCACCCACATCGATGATGTCGGCGCCCTCGGCGATCATTTTCCGGGCGTGGGTCATGGCCACCAGCGGATCGACGAATTTGCCGCCGTCGGAAAACGAGTCAGGCGTCAGGTTGAGAATACCCATCACGGTCGCGCGCTTCGGCGACAACAGGCGATCAAGTCGAAACGGTTGTTTTGCGTCGGCAGGAACTGTGGTCATGGCCCGGCGCTTCTAACAGATCGATTGATAAAAATCGTGCTTCTTGCACTCACACGCAAGAAGGGAGAAGCGCAGACGTACCGCAAATGGTCCTAGTAGGAGATCTTCGGCGGCAGGTTCTTGGCTGCCTCGACCCATCGGGTGACGGCCTTCTCGGTCGGAACCAGGCGCACCAGCTTCAGCTTGTCGTTCGTCTCGCGCATCGCCGTGGCGAGCTTTTGCGGGTTGCGGTATTTCAGTTCACGGACCGTATCGACACCGACATGGCACAGCAGCTCGGCATAGCCTTCGCCCAGTCCCTTGACCCGCAGCTTGTCGGCAAGATTGGCGAAGCGGAGCAGCCGGGCCTGATCGATGCCGGTCTTGGCTGACAATTCCTTGCGGCCCTTCGGGCTTTTGGTCGCCTCGAGAAGCTTCTCGGATGTGCGGATACCCGCCGATTTCAGGCTCTCGATCACCTCAGAGCCAAGTCCATCCAGATCTTTCAACGATTTTGACAAGCTGGAATCCCCACACACCGGAAATCGGGTCAGGCGAACTGCGAAAGCCCCGGGATCGAACTGACGAGTTCGCCGACAGCGTCTTCGCCGAGTTTTTCACGTGCAAAACCGAGCAGGGTGCGGGCTACGTCCTGCACTTCGCCCATGCCGAGCCCCAATCCCATCAATTGTGTGCCGACACCCATGATGCCGCCAAACAGGCCACCGGAGGGCGCGGCAGCGGCGGCTTCCGCCGCACCGGGCATGGCGTCGAGCAGAGGCTGGATCTTGTCAGCAGGCGCTTCCTTGATGAGGAAGGCGAGAATGATGGCGACCGACTTTTCGGCAACGTCGCGATCAATACCAAGTGTGGCGACAAGTCGCCCGACAAGTTCGTCCATGTTCGCCCCCTCCCGCACTGTCGGCGGGTATGTAGTCGATCATTGATAATGAAAACGGGGCGAAAGGAAATACATCCACCGACAAATGTGCAACGGTGTGACACCATAGCAACGATCGGATTGTTGTCCTGTTCGGACAGGTTGCAGGTCGCGGTCGCTACAATGCGTTGACCCGATAGCGCGACGGCAGAAAAATGATATTGATTTCAAGAGGCCCGTGCGAGGACTGCGATGGCGAAGGCAACCAGGAAAACGAAGTCGGCGGCAGCTGACAATCCAGCGGAAGCGACTGAGGTCAAAGCACCCAGAAAGGCTGCAGCAAAAAAGACGGCCACGAAATCAGCGGCGAAGCCGGCTGCACCGGTGCCGCCAATTCAGCCGGCAGAGCCCGCCGAAGTGCCGGGATCGATATTCGTCGGCCAGAGCGTGAAGCCGGAGCGGTTGACGCTCGGGCTTGCCAATCGACACGGCCTTGCGACCGGTGCGACCGGCACGGGCAAGACCGTGACCTTGCAAGTGCTTGCCGAGGGCTTCTCGCGCCATGGCGTGCCGGTATTCGCCGCCGACATCAAAGGCGACCTGTCGGGTATCTCCGAACCGGGTGAAGCCAAGCCGGGCCTGGTCGAGCGCGCGAAGAGCATGGGGCTCGATTACCAGCCCGATCAATTCCCGACGATCTTCTGGGACCTGTTCGGCGAGCAGGGTCATCCGATCCGCGCGACCGTCAGTGAAATGGGGCCGCTGCTGCTGGCCCGGCTGCTCGATCTGAACGACGTGCAGGAAGGCGTGCTCAACATCGCCTTCAAGATCGCCGACGATGAAGGACTGCCGCTGCTCGACTTCAAGGATCTGCGGGCGATCCTCGATGCGATCGCGCCGTTCGGCAGCAAGCGGGAAGCCGAAGAGGGCTCGGGCAACGAAGTCGTCGACCAGATCAAGCTGGCGGTGGCGAAATACGGCAATGTCACCAAGCAGACGGTCGGCACCATCCAGCGTGCGCTGCTGGTGCTGGAAAACCAGGGCGGCGAAAAGTTCTTCGGCGAGCCGGCGCTCGACCTGAAGGACTTCATGAAAGTCGACCGCGATGGCCGCGGTTATGTGAATATCCTGGCCGCCGACAAGCTGATGGCCAATCCGCGGCTCTACGCCACCTTCCTGTTGTGGCTGTTGTCGGAGCTGTTCGAGGAATTGCCGGAAGTCGGCGATCCGGAAAAGCCGAAGCTGGTGTTCTTCTTCGACGAGGCGCATCTGCTGTTCGACGATGCGCCGAAAGCGCTGCTCGACAAGATCGAGCAAGTGGTGCGTCTCGTGCGCTCGAAGGGCGTCGGCGTCTATTTCGTCACGCAGAACCCGCTCGACGTGCCGGACAAGGTGCTGGCGCAGCTCGGCAACCGCGTGCAGCACGCGTTGCGCGCCTTCACGCCGCGCGACCAGAAGGCGGTGCAGACCGCCGCCGGCACCTTCCGGCCCAATCCCGCGCTGAACACCGCGCAGGTGATCATGGAGCTCGGCAAGGGCGAGGCGCTGGTGTCGTTCCTTGAAGGCAACGGCACGCCGTCGATGGTCCAGCGAACGATGATCCGTCCGCCGTCCGCGCGCATGGGGCCGATCACGCCGGCCGAACGCGCGGCGATCATCGCGGCGAGCCCGCTCAAGGGCAAATACGACACGGCGATCGACACGGAGTCCGCTTACGAGAAGCTGACTGAACGCATCGAGCGAACGGCCGCGCCGGCAGAGGAAGGCGGGATCGGCAGCTGGATCGGCTCGATCTTCGGCACCAACCGCAAGCGCGGCGAACAATTGTCGACCGGTCAGCACGTCGCGCGCAGCGTTGCCCGCACCGTGACGACGACCGTGATCGGTGGTGTCGCAGCCGCCATCGGCAAGCAGATCGGCGGCCGCACCGGCGCATCGGTCGGCCGTTCGATCGTGCGCGGCACGCTCGGCGGAATATTAAAACGTTGATCGGTATCGTGTCCCGGGCGCGGTGCGGCATGACATGCCGCTCCGCAGAACCGGGACTTAAGCGACGATAGCTCCCGGTTCGGCAACGCATTGTTATACGCTGCGTTGCGCCGGGGACACGAAAGCAGAGCAAGCATCATGACATCACCCGCCGAAGCCCTTCCGAAAGTCCTCGATCGTATCGATGCCGATCTCGACAACAGTCTCGCGCGGCTGTTCGATTTTCTGAGAATCCAATCCATTTCGACCGATCCGGCCTATGCCGATCAATGCAAGAGCGCGGCGGCGTTCGTGGCGAAGGATCTGGAGACGCTCGGTCTGAAAGCCGAAGTGCGGCCGACCAGCGGTCATCCGGTTGTCATCGGCAAGTCTCAGAACGCGCCGGAACAGGCGAACGGCGGTCCGCGCGTCCTGTTCTATGGCCACTACGATGTGCAGCCGGTCGATCCGCTCGACCTGTGGCAGACGCCGCCGTTCGATCCGCGCATCGAGGATCTCGGCAACGGCCGCAAGATCATCGTTGCGCGCGGCGCCTGCGACGACAAGGGCCAATTGATGACGTTCCTCGAAGCCTGCCGCGCCTTCAAGGCGGTGACGGGTTCGCTGCCGCTCGACATCACGGTGATGATCGAGGGCGAGGAAGAGTGCGGTTCGAAGGGACTGTTTCCGTTCGTCCAGGAGAATGCCGACGAGTTCAAGCGCGACATGGCGCTCGTGTGCGATACGGCAATGTGGAACCAGACGACGCCGTCGGTGACGACGTCGCTGCGCGGGCTCGTCTATGAAGACGTGATCGTGACAGCGGCGGATCGTGATCTGCATTCGGGGCTGTTCGGTGGTGCCGCGGCCAATCCGATCCGCGTGCTGGCCAAGGCGCTGGCGGCGATCCATGACGACGATGGCCGTGTCACCATTCCCGGCTTCTATGACGGCGTGCCGGAACTGCCCGACGACATCAGGGCCGATCTGAAGGCGCTCAATCTCACGGCGGAAGAGTTTCTCGGCCAGATCGGCCTCAGCATTCCGTCCGGCGAGAAGGGCCGCATGCTGATCGAAATGATTTCGACGCGGCCGACCTGCGACGTGAACGGCATCATCGGCGGCTATACCGGCGAGGGCGCCAAGACGGTGATCGCCTCGCAGGCCAGCGCCAAGGTGTCATTCCGCCTTGTCGGCGATCAGAACCCGGAAAAGGTGCAGCAGGCGTTTCGCGCTTTCATCAGTGCGCGCATCCCGGCGGACTGCAAGGTCGAATTCGAGAACCACGGTCTTGCACCGGCTTTGCAACTGCCGTTCGACAGTCCCGCGATCGTCAAGACGCGCAAGGCGCTGCAGGAGGAATGGGGGCACAAGGCGGTCACCGTCGGTGCCGGCGGCTCGATCCCGATCGTCGGCGACTTCAAGCGTGTGCTTGGCATGGACTCGCTGATGGTCGGCTTCGCACTCGACGACGATCGCGTGCATTCGCCGAACGAGAAATTCGATCTGACATCGTTTCACAAGGGTACGCGCAGCTGGGCCCGCATCCTCGCGGCGCTGGCCAATTAGGGCTTGCTCTCATAAATCG
>JAEYVN010000283.1 GCA_023431725.1 Pseudomonadota bacterium | reverse complement strand
GTGCGATAGGGGCCAATGTCGATTTGATTGAGTGTCAGGTGATTGATCGACGCCGCCGCCGTAACAGGTAATCCTGCGTCCTTCGCCCGCTGCAGAATTTCCAGCGACTCGCGGCAGGTAAGGGATGCGGCGTGATAACGGCACCCTGTCAGGGCAACGAGACGAAGGTCACGCTCCAGCATGATCGTTTCGGCCGCCGTCGGAATGCCGTGCAGGCCAAGACGCGTGGCAAACTCGCCCTCGTTCATTACGCCTTCGCCGACCAGATCGGGATCTTCCGTGTGGTGGACGATCAGCGCATCGAAATCGCGCGCATAGGAGAGGGTCCGGCGCATCACCTGGGCATTCGTGACGCTTCGTGCGCCATCGGTAAAGGCGAGGGCACCGGCGGCCTTGAGCAGGCCGATCTCGGTCATTTCCTTGCCTGCAAGGCCTTTGGTCAGCGCGGCCATCGGCTGCACGTGTACAATGGCGGTGTCGCGTGCGCGGCGCAGAATGAAGTCAACGATGGCCGGGTCGTCGATTGTCGGAGACGTATCCGGCTGGCAGATAATCGTGGTCACGCCGCCGGCCGCTGCGGCCTGGCTCGCGCTCGCCAGCGTCTCGCGATATTCGGCCCCAGGCTCGCCGACGAACGCGCGCATATCGATCAGGCCCGGCGCAACGATATGGCCCTTGCAGTCGACGACCTCGGTGCCGGCCGGCACGCCGGCGGCGCTGATGCCGCGTTTGGCCTCGCGGATCACACCATCCGCCATCAAGAGATCGCCGGGGAAATCGAGATCGCGCGAGGGATCGACGATCCTGGCATTGGCCAGCAGGATGGGGCGGCGATCGGACAGCATCGGCATCACGCGTTCGGCAGGTTGCGGGCAAGAGCTTCGAGTACGGCCATGCGCACGGCGACGCCCATTTCGACCTGTTCGCGGATCAGCGATTGAGCGCCATCGGCAACGCTGGAATCGATTTCGACACCCCGGTTCATTGGCCCCGGATGCATCACCAGTGCATCGGATTTGGCGTAGGCGAGCTTGCGCTGATCGAGGCCGAAATAGGCGAAATATTCCTGCGTGGAGGGCACGAAAGACCCGTTCATGCGCTCGCGCTGGAGTCGCAACATCATGACGATATCGGCGTCCTGCAGCCCTTCGCGCATGTCGCGCATGACTTTTACACCGAGCCGCTCGACATGCGCGGGCAGCAGCGTGGAGGGGCCGACCACGCGCACATTCGCGCCGAGCGCATTCAGCAGGATGATGTTCGATCGCGCCACACGCGAATGCAGGACATCGCCGCAGATCGCGACGACAAGACCTTCGATGCGGCCCTTGTTGCGGCGAATGGTCAATGCGTCGAGGAGCGCCTGGGTTGGATGCTCGTGCGCGCCATCGCCGGCATTGATGACCGAGCCGTCGACCTTCTGCGCCAGCAATTCGACGGCCCCGGACGCGTGATGGCGCACCACGAGGATATCGGGATGCATGGCATTCAGCGTGATGGCCGTATCGACCAGCGTCTCGCCCTTTTTGATCGAGGACGAGTTGACCGCCATATTCATCACGTCTGCGCCGAGACGTTTGCCGGCGAGTTCGAATGACGATTGAGTGCGCGTCGAGGATTCGAAGAAGAGATTGATCTGCGTTCGCCCGCGTAGCGAGGTCCGCTTCTTCTCGACCTGACGATTGAGTTCGACAAATTCTTCGGCGAGATCGAGGAGACCCAAGATCTCCTCGCGCGAAAGCCCTTCAATCCCCAACAAATGGCGTCGGTTGAGGACGAAGGATGATGTGGTCGCTTTGTTCATTAAAGCCGGGTCTATAGGCCCATCCCGATTGCATCGCAAGGCACCAGGCCCGCCATCCCCAATACTTGATGAATCAGAGGCGGATGCGGCGCATGCTAGGCTCTGGCCATCGTCCGGAGGTCCCCATCATGTCCGAACGCGCGAATCCCGATTCGGTTCTCAACCAGCCGCCGGCCTTCGTCGACATCGATCTGTTCGGAACGGACGTCGCCCTTCAGGAGGCCGTCGCGGCAAATGGAGGTGCCAGTGACAGTGAGGCGCTGTCGGCATTCGGCCGGTATTGGGGGCGGGCGGAGATGTTCGATTTGGCCCGCGCCGCGGATGTGAATGTTCCCCGCCTCGACGGCGAGATCGTACGTTTCGATCCGGCCTATCACCGCTTCATGGCGGACAGCATGGCCGCGGGGCTGCATTGCTCGACATGGGTAGAGGATGGCACATCCGAGGGTCCGCCTTCCGAGGCTTTGCGGGCCGCGCGCTTCTACATGGTGGCTCAGGTCGAGAATGGCCATATGTGCCCGATCACCATGACGCGCGCTTCGGTCGCCGCGCTGGCTGCGGCGCCCGATTTGCGGGCGCAACTCATGCCGAAGATTGTCTCCCGTAGCTACGATCCGTCATTTCAGCCGTGGCCGACGAAGAATGCCGTGACGCTCGGCATGGGCATGACGGAGAAGCAGGGCGGGACCGATGTCCATACCAATTCAACACAAGCCAGACGGGACGGTGAAGCGTACCGCATCGACGGACAGAAGTGGTTCATGTCTGCGCCGATGTCAGACGCCTTTCTTGTACTGGCGCAGGCGAACGGCGGGCTGACCTGCTTCTTCCTGCCTCGCTTGCAACCCGACGGCAGCATCAACGGTCTGCATTTCGTCAGGCTCAAGGACAAGCTCGGCAACCGCTCGAATGCATCATCGGAGGTCGAATTCCACGATGCCTACGCCTCGCGTGTCGGCGACGAGGGCAAGGGCATTCGCACCATTTTGCGGATGGTGCAGCTGACGCGGCTTGACTGTGCCGTCTCGTCGGCCGGCATCATGCGTGCAGCTCTCGTGCGAGCAGTTCATCACGCGCGCTATCGCACGGTGTTCCAGAAAAAGCTTGTCGATCAGCCCATGATGCGCGCCGTGCTGGCCGATCTCGCACTCGATTGCGAAGCGGCTGTTGCCATGGTGATGCGCTTGAGCCGGTCCTTCGATCTTGCGCAAGAAGATCCGGTCGAAGCTGCGCGCGCACGACTTCTGACGCCAGTGATCAAGTACTGGGTCTGCAAATTGGCGCCAGCTTTTGCTTATGAGGCCATGGAGTGCCTCGGCGGAAATGGCTATGTCGAGGACTATGTCATGGCTCGCTTGTATCGAGAGGCACCGGTCAATGCGATCTGGGAAGGCTCCGGCAATGTGATGGCTCTCGATGTGCTTCGCGCGCTGAAGAATGAAGACATCCATCAGGTTATCGAATCCTGGAAGCGCGATGCCGGGCGACTGCCTCACGTTGCAAAGTCCATTGATGAACTCATCGGCATGTTGTCGATGGTCGATGTCGAGGCGCGGGCACGATATCTCGTGGATCGTCTTGCATTGATTGCAGGAGCTACTGCGTTGCAGACGAGCTCTCCAGAAATTGCCGAAATTTTTTCGCAAACGCGATTGAATAACGACAGCGTTCGAACATATGGCGCTTGCGATTTGGCAAGCATGTCCTCACGTTTACTTGAGCGAGTCCTTCCAATCTGAAACCTAGGAACCACCTCCGACGCGTTGCGTTGCCTCGCTTGAGGATGGGGAAAGCCTACCGGGGAATCAGCAATGTGGAGGATTACAATGGCACTATCGAAGATGTCGCTCGCGCTTGGTTTGGCGGGAGTACTGACAGTTGCCGCTAGCACACCGTCTTTCGCGCAGCGTTGGGAGCCATGGGCTGCAGGTGCGGCGGGATTTGCCGCCGGGGCAGCAGTTGGTAGCGCGGCTACACGTTACGGACCCTATGGCTATGCGCCTGGGTACTCCGCATATGGATATGCCCCCGGGTACGGTGCATATGCCTATCAGCCGAACGGCTATCCGGGCAGTTATTATGGACCCGGCAATTTCTACGGCAGCTCGGGCGAGTATGGTCACTATGACTCGGGCTATAAGGATTGCGCCACGGATGGTCAGTACAATCGAACTGACTACAGCGCCTGCTAATTGACGTGAGCCTACAGGAGGGCGAGGTCTTCAGGGCCTCGTCTTTTTTTCGTTGAGACGCAGGTAATCAAGCGCCCCCTGCAAAATGAAAGCCGCGGCGTGTTGATCTATGACAGCAGCACGCTTGGCGCGGCTTGCATCGGCTGCTATCAGCTCGCGCTCGACGGCAGAGGTGGAAAGCCTTTCATCCCAAAAGCCGATGGGCAAATTTGTCAGCTTCGCGAAGTTTCGCGCAAATGCGCGTGTTGATTGCGCCCTTGGTCCTTCCGAGCCGTCCATGTTGAGCGGCAGGCCGAGCACGAAGCCGATCGCGTATCGCTCCGCTGCCAGGACCAGCAAGCGCTTGGCGTCGGCGGTAAACGTCTTTCGAGCAACCGTCTCCACGCCTGCCGACAGGCGGCGGTCCGGATCGGATGCGGCAACTCCAATAGTTTTCGTTCCGAGGTCGAGACCCAGAAGGGCGCCGCGAGGCGGCAGATGGGATACAATTTCCGAAAAAGGAAGGACCAGCGCTGTCATTCCGGACTCATAGCATGAGAAGGGCGGCGCGTTGCATTCTGTTCAAACGCCAATGTGAGACTTTGCGGGGACTTGACGGATATCGGACTTTCTGCGGAGAAGACGGTTGATAGCCGCACGCAGAATCTTCGCACGATGACAGAATTGGCCGCACCTAAGTCTGACGTCGACCCCGACAGCAAACCCTGCAGAACGTGGGGCTTTTGGTCCACCACGATATTCGGACTGATTTCCATCCTGGTTTGGGTGGTCGCTCAAACACTGGCCGGTTTCGCCATTCTAAGGTGGCTTGGTACAAATCTGAATGCCACCGAGCTTGAACTCGATATCATTACCACGCATGCCCTGACGGTTTCGGTCGCGACAATCGCGTCAATGCCGCCTGCCACGTTTGTGCTGTGTCTGGCCGTGTGGCGCGCGGGTTGTTCGGTGACAGAGTATTTCGCGCTGACATGGCCTCAGCGAAGGGATCTGCTGACCGGCATCGCCTTGGTAGCCATCCTGCTGCCGCTTGGCGATCTGACGTCATATTTCTCAGGCTACGACATCGTTCCACCTGCCGTCGTCGATGCTTACAAAACCGCTCGTGCGTCCGGTCATGTGCTAACGCTTGGCTTTGCGTTGGTGATCATCGCACCGCTGATGGAAGAATTGTTGTTCCGCGGTTTCCTTTTTCGCGGTTACGCAGATTCGCGCCTTGGTGCGGCGGGCGCGATCCTGTTGACCTCGGTGATCTGGGCTGTGATGCACGTCCAGTACGAAATCTTCTACATCGTCCAGATCGTCGTTCTCGGTTGTGTCTTCGGCTGGATCCGCTGGCGAAGTGGCTCCACGCTGCTGACGATCATCTTGCACGCGCTCGTCAATCTCACAGCGCTCTTGCAGGTCGCCTGGATCGTTGGGGCCGGCGACTGACCCGGTCGTTATCGGCGCGGGAAGAAACTGTCGCGGATGGCTTCGATCCTGGCGGGCATGGTGTGGCGCTCGGGTTGTGTTAACGAGCCCGTGTAATCGCAGTGTACCGTGCCGGCGTTGCGAATGCGCCAGGTGTCGTTGTCGATCTGACGATATTCACAGGTCTGGGCGTCTGGCGACGCAATGTAGATCGCCCCCTTGGCCAATGCGGGTCCCTTTGCCTCGACAGGCGCCGATGCGCTGGGGGTGTCGCGTGTCAGGAAGGCAGGGATGATCCGTCCATCCGAAAGGCTGAGCGCAACAACGACGAGGAGCATGAGAAATGCCAAGACGGCGCGACTCCAATCGCGCACGGCTTGTTGATGTATTTCCGCCGATCTTTTTGTTTTCGGCATGACGCTGTCCCGAATCAGCCGGAATGTAGGGACAGCAGGGTTGAAAATTGGTTTATGTGCAAAGGTGCCTGTCAGACTGCGGTTTCTTGCGGGTTAATTTTGCGTTGCTGACCGGATGCAGAATGAGCGGTTCGAAAGTTCTGGCGATGCAGCAGCCTTTGTTGCCGGAAATCCCGGTCGTCGATGTGCGGGTTGGCGGAACGCTGCGTCAGGCACAGGAAGGCGCCGCACGGGCCCGTGCGTTGCGAGACGACTGCCTGACGTTCTTTCCATCCGCGATCGCATTTGTATTGCCGGCCCTCGATCGTCTGGCACGTCGCTGGCTATCGCGATCCCGGTCGCCCTACATCACGGAAATCGAAGGCATTGCAGCCGCCCTTGGCTTCAGCGGTGTGTGGTTTCTCAATGGCTCCTACCAATGGGGCTGTACCGCCATGGCGCGGGACGAGGAGGGGGAGCCGTGGCTCGCGCGGGTGCTGGATTGGCCATTCCCCGGGCTCGGCCGCCATGTCGAGATCGCGCACACCTGGAGCGCATCCGGCGATTTCTACAACGTCACCTGGCCGGGATACGTCGGAACGCTGACGGGCATGGCGCCCGGCCGTTTCGGCGCCTCGATCAATCAGGCGCCGCTCTGGCGCCGGACCCGTCATCCCTGGCTTCGGCCGTTCGATATTGCCGCCAATGCATTGTCCACGTGGCGTATACGGCACATTCCGCCGGATCAGTTGCTGCGTCAGGTGTTTGAAACCTGTCCGGATTTCGCCACCGCACGGGAAAAACTTGAACGCACGCCGGTCGCGCGACCGGTGATCTTCACACTTGCCGGCACAAAGGCCGGCGAGCGATGCGTCATCGAACGAACCGAAGAGGATTTCGAAACACGCAGCACTTTGACCTGCGCCGCGAATGACTGGTTCGAACGGCGTGATCCATGGGAAGCCCGTATCGGCGGCGATATTGTACTGAGTTGCAGCTATGACGATGCCGCGGCCAACAGCAGGGCACGGCGGGAAGCCATAGCCGGGTATGAAGGAGCACTCAGCGGCTCACCTTTCGGCTGGCTGACCGAGCCGGTCCATAACCGCTACACGCGGCTGGCTGTCGAGATGTGCCCAGCTCGCGGCATCATCCGGGTCATGGGCTTTGACGAGGCGCCGGAGAAGGCGCTCGCCGTACCGGTGACCCAGATCCGTGAAGTGGTCGCGCCCATCACAGCTGCTGCCTGAGCCGTGCGTCATTCCGCCGCCATAGTCAGGTCCTACCGCTCAAGCATGGTTGCAATGGCGGGATTCGTTTCGGCCATGCGCCATTTTAGGAGGAAAGAATGAAGGCTCTTATCCTGGCTGCGGCAATCGTGATGGCAGCCACCGGCGCTCACGCCGCGGCGTGCAAGCTTGAGGCGTCCAACAAGAAGCTGGCAGGCGCAGCGCTGAACAGCTTCATGACCAAATGCGAAAAGGACGCGCATGCGGCCTGTGACAAGTCGGCAGCAGACAAGAAACTCTCAGGTGCGGCCAAGACCAGTCACATCAAGAAATGCGTGACTGACGCCGTCGGCGGCTGATCTTCTTAGCTGATCTTCTTGCATGTCTTGAGGTTACATGTCTTGAGGCGAGCCCGCGATGACCGGGTTCGCCTTTGTGATGTCAGAGCTTCGTCCAGCGGATATCCCCGAGATCCTCGCGGAAGGCGAAGCGCTTCAAATGATCCACCACAACATTCTGCGTGCGCTCCAGCGTTGCTTCGTCGCTCGCCTGGATGCGCATGGTCAGCGTGTCGTCGGTCGCCAGGAAGTCGCAAAAGCGGTCGTCGGAGAAGGGCACCCTCCCGTTTTGAGGAGTGAACTCCACCGCGAATTTATGGCTCCAATGCTTGCAGATCTGCTGCAGATAGCGGCTCGCCGACGCGGTTGGCACCTGTGCTTCGGATCTATGCACCAGTAAATCCCTCTCTCTATCATCCCATTCTTGGCAATGGAGATAGGCAGAGAGAAGGTGGCCGACAATCCGAAACGGGCCTGATTGGCAGAATTCTAATTGCCAGGATTGCCGTTGACGCGGAAGCCGTCGCGAACCGCGTCCATCCGGATTGCCACCGACTGATCCTCCGGCTTTGTGTTAATGGTCCAGCTGGCGGCCTCGTCGCAAACAACGTCTTGGCCATCGCTAACAGTCCACGTCGCGTTGTCGATCCACCGCTGGCGACAGACATTCCCTTGAACCGGAACGAACAGGACGGGGCCGGCCCGCAATGCCTCCTTCGTCGCAAGGGCGATCTGCTCGGCGCGTTGCGCCGTGCGTGTGGCTTCCGCTGCGATCTGCGCCTGCACACCGTAACCAATCATGAAAGCGCCAAGAGCAAGCGTCAGCGATACGGCAATAATCACGCCGTGGCGTTGCTCCTTGTGCCATGATCGTGCTGTATTGATCTTGGGTGCCGGCTTCCGGCGCGCTCCCCTCGTGGGTTGAGCTCCGTCCTCCGTGGCGTTCTGTTGCAGGGCTTTGTTCTTGCTGTTGTATAAGCCGCGCGACGCCGGATATCGCGTGGGCGAAGACTGGCTGTGTCGGATCGCCGGACGCGGCTGCCATTTTCGATCGTTCATAGAAGACCTGCATTCCAATTACGATCCGTTATCTAGCTGGTGCGGCATTCGTCTCCAGTGAACTCTGCGAGTTACTTTTGTCTCAAATTGTAATGAGGCAGCGCTGCGATCGCGACAGGCAGATCCGAAGCCGAATGGATGTCATGCCTCGAGGCTAGAAAAACCTATCGTGCGTCGGGTCGTGCACGCTCCCGGTTGGTAGCCTCTCGAAATCCTCCTCAATTCTTCAGGAATTCCGTCAGCATCCCGCGGACCGACCAAGGCGTCTTGTCAACCTCGCCGCGGATATCGTCGATCTTCCACAGCTTGCCCTCGCGGAGGAAATCGTAGCGAACCGTCTGGGCTGGCTCGTTGCGCTGGGCGCCGAAGATTGCCGCCACGGTCGCAGTGGTCTCATTCTGCTTCTCGGTTTTAATGTCGAAGAAGCGGACCAGCGGGTCCTGTGAGTTGGTCACCGGGTCGAAGTCGATTGCGCCGATTTCGCCCGGTTTCTCCCGCTTCTCGGCCTTGGCCCACAACGCGAGCAGGGATTTGGACATGGTGCGAGATCGGTCGGCGGCCTTGAACCACAGGAATTGCCCACCGCCATCGCCCTTGCCGGCGGAGGCCTTCTTATAAATGGCGGTTATGATAGCGGCGGGATCCTGTCCCACGGTTTGCGCCGACGCAGATACCGCCATTGCGATAAACAGGCCGGCAGCCATAAAAAGGCGAGAGATTTTTGCCATTGAATCCCTGTTCCAGTTCATTGACGCGCCGGTGGCGGGCACCGACATAGCCTGCGATCTCATTGCGACATTCCACATCACGGACCAATCACGATGACTTTGCCTTGGTTATCCAACCCATGAAGTTGAGAACGATTGCCATTTTTGCCGGGATCGCCTTGCTGGCCGTGGCTGGCGCCTTTGCGCTGCCGGTGATGATGACGGCCGCTATGTTTGACCCTGGCCCCAAGGCGCCGACCGACCAGGCGATGATCACGCATTGGGAAAAGCATCGCAAAACAATGGACGATATCACCGAGATGCTCCGGCGCGATCCGGCGTTGAACCGCCTTGGTCTCAACTGGAGCGATCCAGACGATCCGACTCGGGCCGAGGTGCCGCCGGAACGCATCGCCTCTTACCGTGATCTGATGCGTGAGGCCTCCATCATCAGTGTTAGCCGCGGCCATCGTTCGGTGCAGTTTCTGTTTCATGCCAGCGGCCTGTCGGTCAGCGGTTTCGGCAAGAGTTTCGTGCGGGGCGAGTCATCGCGCCATGCCGACGTGGTCGACAGCGATCTTGACGCGGCTGCGGCGGGGCGCCCGAAAGCGCTTCTGCAGCGTCCGATCGCCGACGGCTGGTGGCTGCAGCGTGACGGCAGCTGACCGGCGGCTACGACGCATCGCGTCGTAGGGTGTTGTGCGGAATTTCCTTCGACATGA
>JAEYVN010000143.1 GCA_023431725.1 Pseudomonadota bacterium | reverse complement strand
TGGCGTCGCTGATAAATCCATACAGAATAGGTGCAATCGCACCGGCGCCGATTGTGCCGGTGTAGAAAATGCCGAACGCGCGCGTGCGCTTCTCCGGCTCGACCAACTCCGGGACGGACCCATACAGCACGGAGGAGGTCCCGTTCAGCGCGATGCCGAGGAACGGCAGGATCACCAGGGCTGCTTCCAGCGGCACCGGCAGGATCAACAGGATCAATGCCAGTGTGACAATCTCGGTGAGGAACACGGTGCCGATGACGCCGATCCGTGCACCGATGTAGGCGCAGACCAGCTTGCCGACGGCGCCGCCTGCAAAGACGAGCGTCAGAGCCATGCCGATGGTCGGCAGGCTGGCGCCTTTGGCCGTCAGGATGAAGGGCAGGAAGGTGAGAAAACCCATGCGGGTGGCGCTGTCGATCACGCCGATCGATGTCAGCGTTGGAAAGGCGTAGCGAAGAATGCGAGCGGGCTTTGCTGCTGTGACTTTGCCGGTCGACCCGACGGCAATCGGCCCGAACCGCGGCGTGAGCAGCAGGATCAGCAGCGCAGCAATGAACCCGGCCGCTCCAAGAATGATCAAGGTTGGTTGCCAGGGCATCACAACCAGCATCAGGGATGCCAAAGCCGGCACCGTCATCTTGCCGATGTCACCGGCGAAATTGTAACCGCCCAGCGCTTTCAGCGAACGCGCACCGGAAAAGGCGCGCGCCACCAGTGCGGATGCGATCGGATGCTGTGCGCTGGCGCCGAGACCGCCGATAAAGAGCGCGACCAGCAGCATGCCGAAACCGCCACTCAGGCCGGCAAGGCAATAGCCTAAGCCCGCGACCGCAGTTCCGCCTGCAAGAATGAGCGCAGCGCCATAGCGTTCCGACAGATGACCGGCGGGAATCTGCAAGGCTGCCATGGTGCCGGCGAACAGGCCACGCAGCAGACCGATAGCAGCGAAGGAAAGCGCAAATTCAGCCTGCCAGATCGGCAGCATCACATAGATCAGATCCGTATAACCGTCGTGCAGGGCATGCGCACCGGATGCAACCGACATGGCGCGGCGTTCGTCGCGCTTGGTTGCATCGGTATCGCCCGGGACGGTCATTCTGCTGCTGGACTACGCCTTTCGATGAAGCCGGTGCTGACAAAGCTGATGACCCGCTCGCCATGCTGGTTGTCACCGGAGGCTAGCAGCTTGGCCAGCCCGAACTGCGGCCTGGACTTCGAGATTCGCAGTTCGACCACTTCCAACGCGTAAGTCACCGTGTCGCCGGGAAAGACCGGCTTGTACCAGCGCAGGTCGCTAAACCCGGGAGAGGGACCGCCGACCGGGATGCGTTCGCCGCGCTGGCGCAATTCGTCCATCCGCGCCTTGTTGTAGTCGACCAGCTTGCGCATCCAGATTGAGCCCGTATGCCAGCCGGAGGCGATCAGGCCGCCGAAATGCGACTTGCGGCCCTCTTCTTCGTCGATGTGAAAAAGCTGCGGATCGAACTGACTGGCGAATGTCTTGATGTCTTCGGCCGTGAACAGATACGCCCCAAGTTGCACGCGTTCGCCAACGTGCAGATCTTCGAAGAACTTCATCATGACGACACCGCCACCGGATCGCGCGTTCCGAATATTGTCGGAACGGTCATGATCATCACGCACTCATTGTGCTGATTGAACATTTCATGTTGCAGGCGGACGATGCCCATTTCAGGCCGGCTCCGTGAGCGCCGGGAATCGAGAACTGTTGTCCGCAACGTCAGCTTGTCGTCTGGCCGCACTGGCTTCAACCATTTCACCTCCTCGACGCTGCCGGCGCCCATTGACGTCGAGTTCAGTACGAAGCTGTCGCAGATCAGACGCATCATTATGCCGCTCGTATGCCAGCCCGAGGCGCTGAGACCGCCCAGCATGGAATTGCGTCCCGCTTCTTCGTCGAGATGCATCGGCTGGGGATCGTAGAGTGCGGCGAAGGCGATGATTTCTTCGCGTGTGACCCGCCGCGGACCGTGCTCGATCGTCTGGCCGGGTGTGAAATCTTCGAAATACAGCTTGGACAAGGCGGCCACCTGCAGATGGGATGGTAAGGCCTAACTCGCGGCAGCCCATCGCGTCAATCTCGTGCACTCTCACTGATTGACCGGGCGATCCGGGCGGGTAGCTTTGCGTACAGCCCGATTCGAAACCTCACCGGGGGCCAGCCATGATGAATGTGAATGATCTTTTTCAATGGGACCGGTTCATCACGCCGACGGTCATCCGGATATTTTACTGGATGGCTCTTGGGCTGATCGTATTGTCGGGACTGTCTTTGCTGTTTTCGGCCCTCGGCATGATGGCGCTCAACTTCTTCGCCGGATTCTTCCTGCTGATCGCCTCGATCCTGTATGTCTGCGCAGGCGTTGTTTTCGTGCGCATCGTCTGCGAACTCGTGATGGTGATCTTCCGCATCAACGAGCATCTCGGTGCGATCCGGGAACGCGGCGACCCCCTGTAAGCGAGTTAATATGAGGGACCTGTAAGCCGCCGCGTTCGCCTTGTGGTCAGGTCGCGAAGCGGAAATGCAGCACGTCGCCGTCGTTAACAACGTATTCCTTGCCTTCGAGACGCAGCTTGCCGGCATCGCGTGCGCCGGCTTCGCCTGACAATGCGACGTAGTCGTCATAGGCGATGGTTTCGGCGCGGATGAAGCCGCGCTCGAAATCGGTATGGATCACGCCGGCCGCCTGCGGCGCCTTGGTGCCGCGGGTGATGGTCCAGGCGCGGGCTTCCTTCGGGCCGACGGTAAAATAGGTGACGAGATCAAGCAGGCCGTAGCCGGCGCGGATCAGCCGGTCGAGGCCAGGCTCCTGCAGGCCGACGGCGTCGAGATATTCGGCGCGTTCTTCCTTGGACAATACGGCGATTTCAGATTCGATCTTGGCGGAGATGACGACCGATACCGCACCTTCTTCCTTGGCGCGCGCTTCGACTTTCGCGGAAAACTCATTGCCGGTTGCGGCGGCGCCTTCCTCCACATTGCAGACATAGAGGACCGGCTTCGCGGTCATCAGGCCGAGCATCGAGAACAGCTTCTCTTCCTCCGGCTTGCGTTCGACCACGCGTGCGGGCTTGCCTTCACGCAGCGGCTGCAATGTGCGCTGTACGAGTTCGAGCGTTTCCTTGGCTTCGCGATCATTGCCGCGTGCCTTCTTCTCCAGCGCGTCGACGCGGCGCTCGAGGCTGTCGAGATCGGCCAGCATCAATTCGGTTTCGATCGTTTCGATGTCGGCGATCGGATCGATCTTGCCTTCGACATGGGTGATATCGGTGTCTTCGAAGCATCGCACCACATGCGCAATGGCATCGACCTCACGGATATTGGCGAGAAACTGGTTGCCGAGCCCTTCACCCTTCGACGCTCCGCGCACAAGGCCGGCAATGTCGACGAAGGTGAGCCGGGTCGGAATGATCTTTTCCGATTTGGCGATCGCGGCGAGCTTCTCCAGCCGCGGATCGGGCACCGAGACGTCGCCGACATTCGGCTCGATCGTGCAGAAGGGATAATTCGCCGCCTGCGCAGCCGCTGTTTCGGTCAGTGCATTGAAAAGCGTCGATTTGCCGACATTCGGCAATCCGACGATGCCGCATTTGAAACCCATGATGACGTTGCCTTGCTAGCGATCACTGGAGGTGCTGCCGTTGGTATCGAAGCCTTTCGCTACCATCGTCAGATGAATCTTGTTCTGGAAGGATGAGTCCTGGTGGCGCGCGAGGATCCCGGCATTATCGGCCACGGCATCGCACAGGGTTTCCACCCATGGCCGCTCCGACTTGGCGAAATCCGACAATACATAGGAATGCACCAGTTCCTTCGCACCGGGATGACCGATGCCGAGGCGCATGCGTTTGTAGTCGTTGCCCATGTGGTCGGAGATCGAACGCAGGCCGTTATGTCCGGCATTGCCGCCGCCGGTCTTGATACGCACCTTGCCGGGCGGCAATTCCAACTCGTCATGCAAGACAACGATGTCCTGCAGGTCGATCTTGTAGAAATTGGCAGCCTCTGACACCGCGCGTCCGGACTCGTTCATGAAAGTGCCGGGCAACAGCAGCAGCACTTTCTTGCCGTCGATATTGCCTTCGGTGGTCACGCCCTGAAAACGGCGACGCCACGGCGCAAAGCCGTGGCGTTTTGCAATCGCCTCGACCGCCATAAAGCCGATATTGTGCCGGTTTCCCGCATAGCGGGAGCCCGGGTTGCCGAGTCCGACAAAAAGCAGCATGGCGGGAAAAGCGGGGCGCTTGGCCCCGCCATCTTGTTTGGGTTACTTCTTCTCAGCCGGCTTTTTGTCGCCAGCCGGAGCGGCAGCAGCGGCCGGAGCGGCGGCGCCTTCAGCAGCCTTGGACTCTTCACCAAAGCCAGACGGCGGCACGATGGTCACGAGGGTCATGTCCTCGCGGGCCACAGGCTTCACACCTTCCGGAAGCTGAATATCGCTGAGATGCTTCGACGTGTTGATATCGAGACCGGCGAGATCGACTTCGATCGCCTGCGGGATGCGATCCGGCGGGCAGCGCAGCGGCAGGCTGTGCGTCACGATGTTGACCGCGCCACCGCGCTTCACGCCGGGTGACTGTTCGGTGTTGATGACGTGAACCGGTACGTTGACGCGGATCAGCGAGCCAGGCGCAAGGCGCAGGAAATCCACGTGGATCGGGAAATCCTTAACCGGGTCGAGCTGGTAGTCGCGCGGGATCACGCGATGCTTCTTGCCGTCGATATCGATGTCGTACAGCGTGGTGAGGAAGTGACCCGCGTAGATCTTGGTGCGGATGTCGATGTGATCGACTGCGATCGCGAGCGGGGCTTCGTTGGCACCGTAGATCACAGCTGGGGTACGGCCTTCGCGACGAACACTCCGAGCGGCCCCCTTGCCGGCCTTCGGACGCAACGTCGCCTTGATTTCCTTGACGGTCGTCATAGCGGTAAGTCCTTGTAAGATTGTGATGAAACGGACTGCGGCAAGCCTCCAGGGGTGCAGGGGCCACAGTCGCGCGGGCTTATACCGGCCGAAGGCCGGATTGGCAAGAAAAGCCCGGAAAATTGGCTCTGTTTGACGGAATTAGCCGTCCAGACGCATGTCGCTGACGTCCGGCTGGTCGCCCGAGGGGGCCGGCGAGGCAATCCCCAGCTTCGACTCCAGCGCAGCGATGCGGGTCTTCAGCGCCTCGTTTTCCTCGCGGGCGAGACGGGCCATGTCCTTCACGGCCTCGAACTCCTCGCGCTTGACGAGGTCCAGATCCCGCAGCCAGCGCTCGGCCTGGGTCTTGAACAGGGTCTCGAATTCCCGGCGGACGCCCTGGGCGACACCGGAAGCGTCATTCATCAGCCGGGCGATTTCGTCGAAGAAGCGGCCGGAAGTCTGGGTCATGGCGGTATCCTTTGGCGAAGTCCCGAGCGTAGGAAGTCTAAGCGTTACCTGAAAGACGCTTTGGGAGTGATATGGCTCAGTCGTCAGAGGCCCGCAAGCGTTCGGCAGTTGCCCGCCCTGGATCGGTGCCGCATAAGGCGGTCAGGCAGAGCGTTTTCGAGCGAAGTAGGTAACGGTTCGCGAAGAAACGCCCCACAGTAAAAGCCAAGTCCCTGGAATACACCATATGCCGGTCTCGGCCCTGCCATTCCCCAATATCGATCCGGTTCTGATCAGCCTCGGACCGATCGCGATCCGCTGGTATGCGCTCGCCTATATCGCCGGTATCCTGATCGGCTGGCTCTATGTACGCTACCTCATCCGGCGCGAGCGGCTGTGGGGCGGCCCGGCGCCGCTGACAGTCACCGACTTCGACGACTTCATCGTCTGGGTCACGCTCGGCATCGTGCTGGGCGGACGCATCGGTTACGTCCTGTTCTACAACCCGGCTCATTTTGCCGCGCATCCGCTGGAGATTTTCCAGGTCTGGAGCGGCGGTATGTCGTTCCACGGCGGATTTATCGGCTGCGTGCTGGCGGTGGTGCTGTTTGCACGCCAGCGCGGCATCTCGATCCTTTCGCTGGGTGATTTGACCTGTGCAGCCGGGCCGATCGGGCTGTGCTTTGGCCGGATCGCCAATTTCATCAATGGCGAGTTGTGGGGCCGCGCGACCGATGTGCCGTGGGCCTTCATCTTTCCGGGTGCCGGTCCGCTGCCGCGTCATCCGAGCCAACTTTATGAAGCCGCGCTCGAGGGGGCGTTGCTGTTTGTTGTTCTCGCGATTGCCATCCGCA
>JAEYVN010000105.1 GCA_023431725.1 Pseudomonadota bacterium | reverse complement strand
GCCGATCCTTCAGGGCCTCGGCACATTCGGTGTTGCGGGACACGCGCTGTTGCGCACGCTCTGCGATTACGATCCGTCGCGCATTCGCGCCATGGCTGGACGCTTCTCCGCGCCGGTCTATCCGGGCGAGACGATCCGCACCGAGATGTGGCGAGAGGGCAATATCGTCAGCTATCGTGCCCGTGTGCTGGAGCGCGATGTGATTGCGATCAACAACGGCCGGGTGGAGTTGAACTGATGCGCATCCTCTATTTTTCGTCATGGCCGGGCTTGACCCGGCCATCCCGAGCAGGTGAGCACAATGCCTCCCTAAGCGGGATCGCCGGGTCAATCCCGGCGATGACGAGTGAAAGGGACATTCATCTTGACCACCAACGATGAACTCTCGGCCATCCGCGACGCCGTGCGTGCGCTGTGTGCGGATTTTCCCGGCGAATACTGGCGCGACCTCGACCGCGAGCGCGCCTATCCGAAAGCCTTCGTCGATGCGTTGACGAAGGCCGGCTTCCTCGCCGCGCTGATCCCTGAAGAGTTCGGCGGCAGCGGCCTGTCGATGCGCGCGGCAGCGGCGATCATGGAAGAAATTCATGCGTCGGGCTGCAACGGCGCCGCCTGTCATGCGCAGATGTACACGATGGGCACCGTGCTGCGGCATGGCAGTGCCGAGCAGAAGCAGCTTTATCTTCCCGCCATCGCGCGTGGCGAATTGCGCCTGCAGGCTTTCGGCGTGACCGAGCCGACTTCCGGCACCGATACGCTGAGCCTGCGCACGACCGCGGTGCGCGATGGCGACAGCTTTGTCATCAACGGCCAGAAGATCTGGACATCGCGTGCGGAATATTCCGACCTCATGCTGCTGCTGGCGCGCACGACGCCACGCGATCAGGTGCAGAAGCGCACCGATGGCCTGTCCGTCTTTCTGGTCGACATGCGCGCGGTCAAGGACAAGGGCCTGACCATCCGTCCGATCCGCACGATGATGAATCATGCCACCACGGAAGTCTTCTTTGACAACATGCGCATTCCCGCGTCGGCGCTGGTCGGCGAGGAAGGCAAGGGCTTTCGCTATATCCTCTCCGGCATGAATGCCGAGCGCATCCTGATCGCCGCCGAATGCATCGGCGACGCCAAGTGGTTCATCGCCAGGGCCTCGGCCTATGCGAAGGAGCGCGCGGTGTTCGGCCGGCCGATCGGCCAGAACCAGGGCATCCAGTTTCCGATCGCGCGCGCCTATGCGCAGATGCGTGCCGCCGAGCTCATGGTGCGCGAAGCGGCCGAGCGTTACGAGCAGGGCGCCGATATCGGCGAGGAAGCAAACATGGCCAAGCTGCTCGCTGCCGATGCGTCATGGGCCGCGGCCGACATGTGCGTGCAGACGTTCGGCGGCTTCGGTTTCGCGGAGGAATATGATGTCGAACGCAAGTTCCGCGAAACGCGCCTCTATCAGGTGGCGCCGATCTCGACCAATCTGATCCTGTCGTATCTGTCGGAGCATGTGCTCGGTCTGCCGAGGTCGTATTGAAGCAGGTGGAGCAAAATGGCTATGCTCTACCTTCGTCATCGCCGGGCTTGTCCCGGCGATCCACGTCTTGTTTTCTGCTAGAGGAAAGTCGTGGATGCCCGGCACAAGGCCGGGCATGACGGCGGAATATGCAGCGGCATTGAATCATGACCCTCCCGCTTGAAGGACTCCTCGTCGTTTCGCTCGAACAGGCGGTTGCGGCGCCGCAGGCGACCTGTCGTCTGGCGGATGCCGGTGCGCGGGTCATCAAGATCGAGCGGCCGGAAGGCGATTTCGCGCGCTATTACGACGACTATGTGCATGGCGAGAGCGCCAACTTCGTCTGGCTCAATCGCGGCAAGGAATCAGTCGTGCTCGATCTCGCGCGCGATGACGACAAGGCGCTGTTCACCGCGCTGCTGGCGAAGGCCGATGTGTTCGTGCAGAACCTCAAGCCCGGTGCGATCGCCAAGCTCGGCTTTCCGATTGCCGAGCTGCGCAGGAAGCATCCGCGGCTGATCTGCTGTTCGATCTCGGGTTATGGCGAGACCGGGCCATTTGCATCGCGCAAGGCTTACGATCTGCTGGTGCAGGCCGAAGTGGGGCTTGCGTCGGTGACCGGCGGGCCGGAGGCGCCGGCGCGTGTCGGATTTTCCGTCGCCGATATCGGCGCCGGCATGAACGCCTATCAGGCCATCCTCGAAGCGCTGATCGCGCGCGGCCGCACCGGCGAAGGCGCGGAAATTTCCGTGTCGCTGTTCGATGCGATGGCGGAATGGATGACGGTGCCGCTGCTCTCCTATGAGGGCGGCCATCCATTCAAGCGCATCGGCCTCGCGCATGCGGCGATCGCGCCCTATGGCGTGTTCAAGACAAAGGACGGCGCCGACATCCTGATCTCGATCCAGAACGATCGCGAGTGGCGCGTGCTCGCCGACAAGGTGCTCGGCGATGCGGCGCTGGCGAACGATCCGCGTTTTGCCACCAGCATCGCCCGCGTCACGAATCGCGCCGATACCGACAGGACTTTGAGCGACGCCTTTGCGCGCTTCGATGTCGAGCCGCTGATGACCATTCTGCAAAAGGCCGATATCGCCTTCGCGCGGGTCAACGATTGCGCGCTGCTGTCGCGGCATCCGCATCTGCGGCGGATCACGTTCGATACGCCGAGCGGCCCGGCGGCGCTGCCGGCGCCAGCAGCGATATTCCATGAGAGCCGACATTATGGGGCTGTGCCGCAGCTTGGCGCGCATACGGAGACGGTACGGAAG
>JAEYVN010000100.1 GCA_023431725.1 Pseudomonadota bacterium | reverse complement strand
CATCTGATCCGCCAGCGCGTCCTGACCGAAGCGAAGCGCGAACTGGTGTTCACGGGGCGCGCGATCCACGACATCGCCTATGCGCTGGGATTTACCGATCCGTCGCATTTTGCGCGGTTTTTCCGCAAGCACACCGGCTCGACCCCGCAGGATTTCCGGGCGGCGCAGTTGCGCTGAATTGTCCTCAGGGGACGAGGCCGCATTAAGGTAAACGAAAGCTTACGATTGAAGCTGCAATTGAACATACGCAGACTCAGCCGCAACATCCCGAGGATCAGCCGGGATGAGGGCGGAGTGAAGCGATGCGGTGGACACCCAAGGTCGTCCCATTTCTGATTGCCGTGATTGCGATGGATTTGATGCTGGTCTTCGGTCTCGAAGCCTGGCGCATTCTGTCGTCGCCGATGTACGGCCTCGAGAGGAGCGGCTTTGCCAATAATATTTATGCGATCGGCAAATGGGCCGGTTTGCAGACCACGCAGCATCTGCCGCTGGCGGTGTTTTTCGGTGTCATGAGCCTTGCGATTGCGATCATGTGCGGCTGGCATCTGGCGACACGCGTTGCCGCATTGCGCGGCTGGCGCGTCTCGCACGACATGCTGGATGCGGCGATGATCCTGATCGTCGTGGCGACGCTTCTTGCCGGGCTGCCGGCGATGGTGAGCGGTGCAAGCGAAGTGCTGATCCATGATCGCTTGCCGCTCTGGCTGGTCGGCCTCGCGGCGACGCTATCGATGATTGAACGGCTGAACGAACCTGACGAGCAGCACAAGCCCGGATGTGTCGAGCGCTGGGTGGCGCGTGTGGCGCTTCGTCAACAGAAAACGCCTGACGAATATCTTTCGCCGGCCGTCCGTGATGGCTCTGCGGCCCGATGGAATCGCCTGCGCGATCAGGCCGGCTTCAGGATTGCGCCCGGGCCACTCAAGGCGTGCGGCCCGGCCTTCAGCATCTACGGCCGCTAGAGGTCTCTTCTTTTTGTCGCGGGTTCGTCACGCAAACCGGTGCCCCCGTCGCTCGAAAACGCTATGTCATTTCGGACGTACGTCGCGCAGCTTGCGGTCCGGCTCCGTTAGTTCCCCTTTGCGCATCTGCTGCACGCCCTGCATGAGCGCGCGGGCACAATTGCGCACCTCATCCTGAAACGAAATGTCCTCGTCGAGATCATGGTGGCTGGTCGCATACGGCTTGTAATAGCCGACATAGCGATCGATCGCCGCGAGATGGCCGGCGGAAATCAAGCCGATATCCTCCAGCCAGTCGCACAGGATGCGCCGCAGGTTCTCCGCACCGCTGGCATCGCCATGCACGACGACGGAGAACACGCGGCCGGCGAGATGGCGCGGATAATCCCAGCCGTTCAGTTCGATCTCTTTCGCAAGCTCCGGGTCCTTGCCCTGCGTCGTCGTCGGATCGGGATTGCCGCCATCGGCGCAGACGAGGCGATCGATCATCAGCTTGAGGCCGGACGGCGCCTGATACCAGTTCACCGGCGTCAGGATCATCACGCCATGCGCCGCGATCCAGCGCGGATAAAGCTCGGACATCCAGTCATTGACCTGACCGATGGCGTGATTGGGATAACACGAGCACGGCCAGTGACAGAGCGGCATCGCCGTCGAGACGCAGGACTTGCATGGATAGATGACGCGCCCGTATTCGGACGTGAGGCGCGACAGATCGAGCAGATCAATCTCGAATTCACGCGTTTCGTCGATCACCGACTTGGCGATCTGCGTCAGCCGCCAGGTTTTCGACTCTTCGCCGGGACAGCTCTGGTTTGTGCGCGATGAGCCGTTGATGATGAGGATGCGCGAGGGCGACGTTCTGTCCTTCTGGCGTTTTTCCGCAGCCTTGATGGCATCGCTGGTGGCGCGCCATTCATCGGACAAGTCGTAATTCGGATCGGCATAACCTTCGCCGGCTGGATGCGTGCGTGGCGCCTTGTGATAGGCCTCGTAGCTGGCCCATGCCGCATCGGCGATCTTTGCAATCTCCGGCGCCAGCGGCGCGAACAGCGGATCGTAAAACCGGCCGTTGAAGCGCGCAATGAATTGCTCGCGCGTCAACTGAACGCTCGGCATTCCTTTTCGGACATCGATCTTCGGCATTTTGGCGCGCCTGCTCTTTGCGCACAAACAAAAACGCGCGCTAGCCGAGCTAACGCGCGTCATGCCGTTCGGTTCATGCCGTCCGGTTCAGGCCAAGGCGATCAACCCTTCTTGTCCAGCTCGGCGATGATCTCGCCGGCTTCCTTGAAGGCGTGGTTGGCCGCCGGTACGCCGCAATAGATCGCCTGCTGGATGATGATTTCCTTGATGTCGTCGGGCGTGAAGCCGCCTTCGGACAGCGCCGCACGCACATGCATGCGGAATTCAGCCCATTTATCGAGCGCCAGCATGGTGCCGATCACCAGCACGCGGCGGGTGCGCTCATCGTAATGCGGCCGCGTCCAGACCTCACCCCAGGCATAACGGGTGATGAAGTCCTGGAATTCGGTGTTGAAGGGCGTGCGGCCGGTATTGGCCTTGTCGACCCAGGCATTGCCGAGCACCTTGCGGCGCCGTGCCATGCCGGTATCGAAGCGTTCTTTTTCGTCCATCGTTCAGGTACTCCAGATCAACCGAGGAAGGTCAGCACTTCCTTCGCATAGGCTTCGGGTTGTTCGACATTGGAGATATGCGCGCCATCGACGATGGCGAGCTGCGAGCCCTTGATGCGATCGCGGATGAATTCGGCGGCTTCGACATTGGTCGCCATGTCCTTGGCGCCGGCGATGATCAGCGTCGGCACTGTGATGCCCTTGATGATCTCGCGATGATCCATATCGCGCACGGCGGCACAGCAGGCGAGATAGCCTTCGACCGGCGTCGCGATCATCATCTCTTTCATGCGCGCGGTTTCAGCCGGATTGGCCTTCTGGAAATTCTGCGTCAGCCACGCATTGATCACCGCATCGGCGATGGCTGCAACACTGCCGCCCTTGGTGACATTCTCGATGCGCGTATTCCACGGCGTCTTGTCGGCGTAATAGGTCGAGGTGTTGGACAGGATCAGCTTCTCGATCCGGTCGCCCGCATTGGCGCCGAGCCACATGCCTTCCATGCCGCCCATGGACAGGCCGAGCCAGTTGATCTTCTTCAGGCCGAGGCCGTCCATCACGGCGATGGCGTCGCGCGCCAGCATTTCCATGTTGTACGGGCCTTGCGGCACGCCCGATTTGCCATGACCGCGACGGTCGTAGCGAACCACGCGATACTTGCCGGCGAACGCGGCCATCTGCGGGTCCCACATGTGCTTGGTGGTGCCGAGCGAACTCGACAGCAACAGCACCGGTGCGTTGTCGGGTCCGGTGACTTCGACGTCGATCGGGCAGCCGTCGTGGGAATTGATAACGGGCATTCAGTTTCCTCCGGAATTATAGCGGATGTTTTTTCGATGTCGGTCTCTCTCTGCTCCCTCTCCCTGAAAGGGGGAGGGTTGGGGAGGGGGTCATTTTGACTGTCTGATATGACCCCCACCCGGATCGCCATA
>JAEYVN010000055.1 GCA_023431725.1 Pseudomonadota bacterium | reverse complement strand
CTGCCCATCCTTCGCGAAACGCCGAAGGAGGCGGAGATCGTTTCCCACAGGCTGATGCTGCGAGCCGGCATGATGAAGCAGGAGGCGGCCGGCATTTATGCGTTTCTCCCGTTAGGTTTGCGTGTGCTGAATAAGATCAACGCGATCATCCGCGAGGAACAGAATCGATCGGGCGCGGTCGAATTGTTGATGCCGACGATCCAGTCGGCGGAGCTTTGGCGCGAAAGCGGCCGCTACGATGCCTATGGCAAGGAGATGCTGCGGATCAAGGACCGGCATGAGCGCGACATGCTCTACGGTCCGACCAACGAGGAGATGATCACCGATATCTTCCGCGCCTATGTGCGCTCCTATCGCGATCTGCCACTCAATCTCTATCATATCCAGTGGAAGTTCCGCGACGAGGTGAGGCCTCGCTTCGGCCTGATGCGGGGCCGCGAATTCCTCATGAAGGACGCTTATTCCTTCGATATCGATCAGGCAGGCGCGCGCCATTCCTACAACAAGATGTTCGTCGCCTATTTGCGCACCTTCGCGCGCATGGGCCTGAAGGCAATTCCGATGGTCGCGGAAACCGGCCCGATCGGCGGCAATCTCTCGCATGAATTCATCATTCTCGCCTCGACCGGCGAGAGCGAAGTCTTTTGCCATCGCGATTATCTCGACTTTCCGATCCCGGACGAGAGCATCGATTTCGACAATGTCGAGGCGCTGCAGACGACAGTCGACAAATGGACATCGCTCTACGCGGCAACGTCGGACATGCATGACGCTTCCGCATTCGGGCAATTGCCGCAAGATGCACAGATGTCCGCGCGTGGCATCGAGGTCGGCCACATCTTCTATTTCGGCACGAAATATTCCGAGCCGATGAAAGCGGTCGTGACCGGACCCGACGGCACCGAGAAGCCCGTGCATATGGGTTCTTATGGCATCGGCCCGTCGCGTCTCGTGGCTGCAATCATCGAGGCATCGCACGACGAGGCTGGCATCAAGTGGCCGGAAGCCGTGGCCCCGTTCAAGGTCGCCATCCTCAATCTGAAGCAGGGCGATGGCGCCACAGATGCAGCATGCGAGAGGCTTTATGCCGCATTGCTGGCCAAGGGCGTCGACGTGCTCTATCACGATCTGGACGAGCGGCCGGGCTCGAAATTCGCCACCGCCGACCTGATCGGCATACCGTGGCAGGTCCTGATCGGGCCAAAGGGCCTCGCGGCCGGCCAATTTGAGTTGAAAAAGCGGTCCGATGGCAGCCGGGAGATGCTAAGCCCGGATGACGTGCTGTTGCGGCTGTCATAACCTCATGCCAGCAGGACGGCCGGCCAAATCCGCAAAAGGCCGTTCTAAATCGAAATTGTGTGAGTCGTGCCTGCACGGTAATCGGGGGTGGCTTGAAAAGGCCAGAATCGGATGAGATCCGGGGCCCGGGAGTTTGAATGAGCGAAGCCACCGCGACCCGTCCCTTTGCGCCGTTCGAATGGCTGCTTTCGCTGCGCTATCTGCGTGCGCGGCGGAAGGAGGGATTTATTTCAGTCATCGCCAGCTTCTCGTTCCTCGGCATCATGCTGGGCGTGGCGACGCTCATCATCGTCATGGCGGTAATGAACGGATTCCGCAAAGAACTGCTGGATAAGATTCTCGGACTGAATGGACATCTGCTGGTTCAACCGCTGGAATCGCCACTGACAGACTGGGATGCAGTGACGCAACGGATCAGCGGCATTCCGGGGATCCGGCTGGCAACACCGATTGTAGAGGGGCAGGCGCTGGCGTCATCGCCGTTCCATTCAACCGGTGTTTTGGTGCGCGGCATCCGTGCCGCGGATCTCGACAAGCTGACATCGATCTCGAAGAACCTGAAGCAGGGCAATCTCACCGGCTTCGACGAAGGGCAGGGGATCGTGATTGGCCGCAGGCTGGCGGATGCGCTGTCGGTTCGCGCCGGCGATAACATCACGCTGGTGGCGCCGCGTGGTGCCGTTACGCCAATGGGCACGACACCGCGCATCAAGGCCTACAAGGTTGCGGCGGTGTTCGAGATCGGCATGTCGGAATACGACAGCGCCTTCGTATTCATGCCGCTTGTCGAATCGCAGGCCTATTTCAATCGCTCCGGCGATGTGACTGCGATCGAGGTCTATCTCAACTCGGCCGACAAATATCGCGAGTTCCGCAAGCTGGTGACGGACAATGCGCAACGTCCGATCTTCATGGTCGACTGGACGCAGCGCAATGCGACGTTCTTCAATGCGCTGCAGGTCGAGCGCAACGTGATGTTCCTGATCCTCACGTTGATCGTGCTGGTCGCAGCGCTCAACATCGTCTCCGGCCTGATCATGCTGGTGAAGGACAAGGGCAAGGATATCGCGATCCTGCGCACGATGGGCGCGACGCAGGGCTCGATCATGCGTGTGTTCCTGATTACGGGGGCGTCGATCGGCGTGGTTGGAACGCTGCTCGGTTTCCTTGTCGGCCTTCTCGTCTGCGCCAACATCGAGTCGCTGCGCCAGTTCATTTCCTGGATCACGGCCACCGAATTGTTTTCGCCGGAACTGTACTTCCTGTCCCGGCTGCCGGCCGAGGTCGACCCCGGCGAAACAACGGCCGTCGTCGTGATGGCTCTCGCATTGTCCCTTCTGGCAACCCTCTATCCCTCCTGGCGCGCTGCCCGTCTCGATCCGGTCGAGGCGCTTCGATATGAATGAGCGCGTCATGAACGAGCACGTGCGCACGGACGATCAGATGGCGGCCCCCCAGGCGGCGCCTGGGCCTGCGCTCTATCTCAATGCAGTGGAGCGACGTTACCGGCAGGGCGACAGCGCACTGGAAATCCTTCGTGGCGCAGAACTGGCCTGCTGGCTTGGTCAAACGATCGCGCTGATTGCGCCATCCGGTGCCGGCAAATCGACCTTTCTGCATATCGCCGGTCTGCTCGAGCATCCCGATGGTGGCGAGGTCTATGTCGACGGCAAGCCGACATCCACCTTGTCGGATGCGGCGCGGACCCAAATCCGCCGCACTGAAATGGGCTTCGTTTATCAGGCGCATCATCTGTTGCCGGAATTCTCCGCGGTCGAGAATGTGATGTTGCCGCAGATGATCCGTGGATTGTCTCGCGGGGAGGCGCGCAAACGTTCGGCCGAATTGCTCGCCTATCTCGGTCTGAAGGCCCGGCTCGATCATCGTCCGTCCGAACTGTCGGGCGGTGAACAGCAGCGTGTGGCGATTGCCCGCGCTGTCGCCAATGCGCCGCGCATCCTTCTGGCCGACGAACCGACCGGAAATCTCGACCCGCATACGGCCGATCATGTTTTCGACACGCTCACCCAGTTGGTGCGCGCATCGGGATTGGCGGCGATCATCGCCACTCATAATCTCGATCTCGCCAGCCGCATGGATCGCCGCGTGACAATCCGTGACGGAGTCGTCATCGAACTCGACTAAAGCCTTCCAACTTTCGTACGCGGTCGCATGTCGCAAGCCATCGCATTTGCGGTGCTCGCGCCGCCATCATTGCGACCGAAACGTCACTTACCTGCCCAAAATCATCGATCTCATCCACCAACATAGCTGATCCCATCATGGCCGAGCCGAGCCCATCCGTTGACGTTGTCACCAAGGAATTGCGTCCACTGCCGTCGCTGATCTTCGGATCGCGCTGGCTGCAATTGCCACTCTATCTTGGCTTGATTGTCGCCCAGGGCGTCTACGTCGTCCTGTTCCTGAAAGAACTTTGGCATCTCGTCGTTCACGCGATGGATTTTTCCGAGCAGCAGATCATGCTCGTCGTCCTCGGCCTGATCGACGTGGTGATGATCTCAAATCTGCTGGTGATGGTGATTGTCGGCGGCTACGAGACCTTCGTTTCGCGCCTGAAGTTGCAAGGCCACCCCGACCAGCCGGAATGGTTGAGCCATGTGAATGCCAGCGTGCTGAAGATCAAACTGGCGATGGCGATCATCGGCATTTCGTCGATCCACCTGCTGCGGACCTTTATCGAGGCTGGCAATCTCGGCAGCGACAAGGCCAATTACACCGAGGCCGGCGTGATGTGGCAAACGATCATCCATATCACCTTCATCCTTTCGGCGATCGGCATTGCTGCAGTGGATCGTATGGGACAGGCGCCAGGCGCGCACGCCAAGCATCACTGACGCGCTTCGAGCGAAGCGGCTTCGCGCGTTTGCAGAAAGGCGTAAAGCCAACAGGCTTGAGCCTCGGCTTGATTGAGCCGAGGCTCAAGATGTGGAGCGGTTACTCCGCAGCCTCGGCGAGCGCAGGATAGTCCGTGTAGCCTTCCGGGCCCTGCGCATAGAACGTCGCACCGTTCCAGGCATTCAGAGTCGATCGCAGCGCGAACCTGCGCGGCAAATCGGGATTGGCGATGAACAGCTTGCCGAAGGCCACGGCATCGGCTTCGCCGGAGGCGAGTGCCTGTTCGGCAC
>JAEYVN010000035.1 GCA_023431725.1 Pseudomonadota bacterium | reverse complement strand
CATCTGATGAGTGCTGGCATCACCGCGCCTCTGCAGGTCATGAAGTCGGATGGAGGCATCATGGCGGTGCAGACCGCGATGAAGCTTCCGGCCTATCTCATTGAGTCGGGCCCTGCCGCTGGCGTGATCGGCGCGGGACGGCTGAGCCAGACCCTGAAGCTATCCGATTGCATCACGCTCGATATGGGCGGGACGACCGCCAAGGCATCGATCGTCGAGAATGGCGAAGTGCCGCGGACCGGCGATTACGAAGTCGGCGCCGGAATCAATCTCAGCAGCAAACTGGTCATCGGCGGCGGCTATTCGCTAAAACTGCCGGTGATCGACATTTCCGAGATCGGCGCAGGCGGCGGTAGCCTTGTCACCTTGGATGACGGCGGCCTTCTTCATGTCGGTCCGCGAAGTGCCGGCAGCGTGCCGGGACCTGTGGCTTATGATCTTGGCGGACTTGACCCGACATTCACCGATGCCGTGGTCAGCCTCGGCTATCTCAGCCCGGCCGGGATTGCAGGCGGCGCGCTGGCGCTGAACGCCGACAAGGCGCGCGACGTGCTGCAAAATCGAATCGCTGGTCCTTTGAACATCGATCTGTTGCAAGCAGCCTATGGCATCTTCCAGGTCGCATGCGGGACGATGACGCGGGCGGTCAAGGCGGTGTCGACCTATCGCGGTCGCGATCCGCGTGATTTTGCGCTCTTCGCCTTTGGCGGTAATGGGCCCGTGGTAGCAGCCCATGTCGCTGAAATTCTCGAGATGAAGAATATCATCATTCCGCCTCATCCCGGTGTGTTCAGCGCCTATGGCCTCCTTCTTTCCGATGTAGTGCATGAAATGGCGCAAGGATATTTGCGTTCATTGTCCCGCATCGATGTTGCCGACATTCGTCAGCATTATGTCGCGATGGAAAACGAGTTGCTCCAGTCGCTACGGGAGGCCGGTTACGAGGATGACGCGGTTCAGTTCACCTGGCTCGCGGACCTTCGCTACAGCGGGCAGGCGCATGAGCTGTCGACAAAGGTGCCGGTCACGCCGGATCGCACGTTCCAAATGGCGGAGCTGATCGAGGCCTTCGAGACTGAGCATGAAAAAACGTACGGTCATCGCGCCAAGGCGGACGCTGTCGAATGCGTGACGTTGCGGATCACCGCGCGCGTCGCGATGCAATCGGAAGGGTGGCAGCAGCAGCGCGCCAGCCTCAAAGCCGCTGGCTCAGCGGCCGGCACAACACGGTCTGCCTTTTTCCGCGATCGCGCTTATGAAACGCCGATCGTCAGCCGGGCCGATCTTCTGGATCGCAAGAAAAGCGGCCCGTTGATCGTCGAGGAATACGATTCAACATGCGTCGTGCCGCCCGGCTGGTCGGCGGTGGTCGACAAGTCTGGCGTGATCAATCTTGAGGCGGAGTGAGCGATGATTAAGGAAGATGATGCCATCACGCTGGAAGTGGTCAGCAACGCGCTAGGGTCGATCGCCGACGAGATGGCGCTCGTGATCATGCGCACGGCCTATTCGGCGATCGTCCGCGACTCGATGGATTATTCGACTGGCGTGTGTGACCGTCACGGCCGGGTGGTGGCGCATGGGCTGACGATGGCGCTCCATCTTGGCTCATTTCCCGACGCCATGCGGGCGCTAACGGAGCAATATGCCGACAGGATTTTCCCTGGCGATATCTTCGTGTTCAATGACCCTTATGTTGCGGGAGGCATGCACCTTCCCGACGTCTATGTCATCAAGCCGATTTTCTGGGAAGGCGAGTTGGAAGGATATGCGGCGTCGGTCGTGCATCAGATCGATGTCGGCGGAATAGCGCCCGGCAGCACGGCGGTTTATGCCACCGAAATCTTCCAGGAAGGCCTGAGGATCCCCGTCATCAAGATGTATGAGCGGGGCGTTCCAAACGAGACCTTCTTTAAGGTGATGGCGATCAACACGCGCATCGCTGATAAGCTTGAAGGCGATATGCGGTCCCAGGTGGCCGCTTGTCGCGCGGCGGAGGCCGCATTCCAGAAGCTCGTTGCCGCGCATGGATCGGAGACATTCCGGCGGCTTCTCGAGAACCTGCACAATTACGCCGAGAAGATTGCGCGCGCCGAGATATCCGATCTTCCCGACGGGTCCTGGAGCTTCACCGATTATATCGACGGAACGGGAGAAAGCCCGAAGCCGCTGCCGCTAAAGGTCAGCGTCACGATCGCAGGCGATCAGATGACGGTGGATTGGGCCGGGTCGGCCCCGCAGGTGAAAAGCGCGATCAATTGCCCGTCGTCTTTCGTCAAAGCCGCTGTGCAGTTGGTGCTGAAATGCGTCGCGAAACGCGACATTCCCAATTTCGAAGGCTTTACAAGGCCCATCAAGATCGACTTGCCGTCTGGCACGATCGTTAATCCGACCTTGCCGGCGGCCTGCGCGGCGCGCGCGATCGTCGGCTGGCGCGCCATCGACGTGCTGCTGGGCGTGTTTGCGCAGATCGTTCCCGATCGTATTCCTGCGGCCGGTGAGGGGGGGGTGTCGTTCCCCAGCATCAGCGGCTTCCACGAAGGCTCGCGCTTTGTCTGTTCTGAAACGCTTGCCGGATCATGGGGCGCACAAGCGGACCGGGACGGCGTGTTCGGCATCCCGAATGCGGGTGGCAATGTCACCAATCAGCCGGTTGAAATGCTGGAGGCGCAGTTTCCGATGGCGATCACGCGCTACGGCATGGTCGAGAATTCCGGCGGTCCGGGACGCTTCCGCGGCGCGCCGGCTTACATTCGCGAATATCGCATGCTCGGCGACGAAACGATTGTCGTGATGCGATCTGATCGCAGGAATTATCTGCCTTACGGCCTTGAGGGCGGCTTACCTGGAACGCCGTCCTGGAATTTCGTCAATCCCGGGCCGCACCAGCAAGTAATGCCGACGATGCCGATGGAGCCGATCATCCTCAAGAAGGATGAAGTGTTCTGCCATATCGGCGCAGGCGGAGGTGGACACGGCGACCCCCTGACCCGCAACGTTGATCACTGTTTGCGCGATGTCATCGAGGAGCGTTTTTCGATCGACTATGTCCGTGATGTCTATGGCGTTGTGATCGACCCTCAAACGAAGACAGTCGATCAGGCAGCATCCGCACAGCAAAGAGCAAGATTGAAAGAACAAAGGACATCAACATCGCAGTCGAAGCCGGCTTATCTAAAATACTTCCTCGATCAGCTGGCCATCAAGGATTTCGCGTTAGAGGGCGAGCGATATCTCAAAGTGTAAGGCGAGAAAAAAGACGTCGCGCTTGAGTTGCGTGAAAATTCATATAATCTGAATTATAAGCTGGAATGTCATGGCTACAAGTGACCGATGCGGACACTGGAGGGTGAGGAACACGATGAAAATCATCAAGTGCACGACGCTCGGGCTGCTGACGTGTCTTGCCATGACGCCTGCGCCCGCGGCGGCTCAGAAAGCCGATCGCAACAAGGAGCCCATCACGCTTGCTGTCGGCATCGATCCGGCCTTTTCTCCGATCTTCTACGCGAAACAACAGAACATGTTCGAGCGCGCCGGGCTCAATGTTCGTGTCGTGCAGCTTGCGCAGGCGGGCGACGCGATGGACGGATTGATCGCTCGCCAGAATGTGCTTGCGGGAGGATCTGAGACCACGGCCATCAGCCGGGCAAGCCGCGGTGACATTCGCGGGCTGGCGATCTTTGGACAATCGGCAAAGTTTATAAAGCTGGTCGCAAGGCCAGAGATTGGCACTCCAAAGGACATCAAGAAGATCGGCTTCGTGCCTGGTTCGGCCAGCGATTTCGTCACCAGCAAGCTGCTGGCGAAGTTGGGGATGGATGATAAATCGATCACGCTCGTTCGCGGCGCGCCGCCGGAATTTCCGGCTCTGCTGTCGCGTGGCGACGTCGATGCCTACTTCCTGTGGGAGCCGTGGCCGACAAATGGCATTAAGCTCGGCGGCAAAACCCTGATGACCAGCGGCGACGTGGGTTACAGCTACAACATGATCCTGATGGCGTCCGGCGCATGGCTTGACCAACACGCGGACGAGGCGAAGACGCTGTTGCGGGTGCTCGATCAGGCTTGCAAAGACATTCGCGCCGATCCGGAGAAGGCCGCGCTTGCGACGCAGGCCGAGGCGAAAATTCCGGTGGCGACCGCGCGAGAACTTCTCAAAGACGTCGACTGCGTGGTGCGGGATTTCGCCCCGGATGATCTGAAGACTTATGGTGAAGTGGCGGAGTTTCTGGCGCAGCGGAAAACGACGCCCAGCGTTGTTGACGTGAAGAAAGTGATGCAGTCCGGATTTTATTCGGCACCCACCGCCCGCTGACCTTACGGCGCTGTGATGCAACGCGAGATCGCTCCGTGATTGAACAGAAAGGCGGCTCTATCGTTCTTCGCAATGTCGGTATTCGGTTCGGTGCCGTCGAGATCGTGTCCGGGATCGACCTTGATGTTGAGAGCGGCGAGTTCGTTTGCCTGTTAGGCCCGAGCGGCTGCGGGAAGTCGACGCTGATGAACGCGATCGCCGGCTTTCTCGGCGTTCAATCCGGCGGCATCACAGTGAATGGCAAGGCTGTAACAGGACCAGGGCCTGACCGCGGCGTGGTCTTCCAGAGTTCGGAAGCGCTGTTTCCCTGGCTGACGGTGAGGGAAAACGTCGAATATGGGCCGAGGACACGCGGCCTTGAACAGGCGCAATGTCGCGATGCGGCATTACGCTATATCGAACTCGTCGGGCTAAAGGCTGCGGCCGACAAATTCCCACGTGAATTGTCTGGCGGAATGCGTCAGCGCGCCCAGCTTGCCCGCGTCCTGGTCAACGAGCCATCCATCATTCTTATGGACGAGCCCTTCGCCGCGCTGGATGCACAGACGCGGCTGATCATGCAGGTCGAACTGGGCAGGATCTGGCGCGCAACCGGCGCGACGGTTCTGTTCATCACCCATGATATCGGCGAAGCAGTGTTGCTGGGAGACCGGATCATTACAATGACGGCAGGTCCGGGGGCGAAGTTTAAGACGGTAGAACGGATTGAACTGCCGCATCCTCGAGACCTGACAAGCCAGGCTGCGATCAAGATCTATCGCTCGCTGCGCGACGATATCGGCGAAGAGGTCCAGAAAACCTTGAAGCTGCAGGGACTCGCCTGACCGGCTGGAGCATGCAACGATGACATTCATCTCCTCACGGTACACGATTGCGTTTGTCTCGGTGGGGATGGGCATCGTTCTTTGGTGGCTGGCAAGCCGTCACAGCAATCCGATGTTTCTGCCGTCGCCTCTGGCGACGATCGATGCCGCTATCGAACTGTGGCAGGACGGCACGTTGCTAGGGGCCATTCTAGCGTCAAGCCAGCGCATCCTGATCGGCTGGAGCCTTGGCCTTTTGGTGGGGATCCCGCTCGGACTTCTAATGGGCTATTTCCGGTGGGTCCGGCTGGCTTTTGATCCTTACATCGAATTCTTTCGCTTCATTCCGCCGATTGCGTTCGTGACTTTGGCGGTGATCTGGCTTGGTCCGGGTGAGGCGTCAAAGGTCGCGCTGATATTCTATACGACGGTGTTCATCGTAGTGCTGAATATGATCGCGGGCGTTCAATCCGTTCACGAGTTGCGGCTTCGCGCGGCTGCTTCTCTTGGTGCCGGTCAGCTTCGCACCTTGGCGACCGTTGTATTGCCATCAACCGTACCGTACATGGTGACAGGTGCGCGATTGGCGATGGGCAATTCCTTTCTGACGATTGTGTCGGCGGAAATCGTAGCGGCGCAAGAAGGGCTGGGGTCTTTGATTTGGATCGCACGAAATTATGCCCGGACGGAATGGGTTTTCGTCGGCATCATAGCGCTCGGTCTTCTAGGATTTCTATTTGACGCAGCAGTTCGTGCTGCATCCACCCGTTTTTTGGGCCGCTACGGCATTAAGGTCTGAACGATTTTCCATTCGGGCTCGAAGGCGAAGCTACCATAAGTGATGTCACGCTGATTTCGCTAATGTTCTAAGGTGAGAATTCATGGTCGACCATCTGGATTACGATCAACCTTTGGGCATCGTTGTTTAAAAAATGCACATAAGTAGTGATTAAGATCGCACGCCTTCAGGACAGAAGTCAGTTCAAACCCTGCTCCTTTTAGATCTGTAACGGCTATTGAAGACGCTAACTATAAAGCCGCGCTGCGCATCTCCGCGGCAGATGTCGAAATGCATTGCACTTTCCATGACCGACATTCTGTGCGTCGACGTTAGAGGTGCCTCACAATGCAAAACCTACTGGCAGAATTGATGTTGATATGTGAGATTTCACATAATAAGCTTAGATAGCAACCTAATTATTCGGCTGGTGGTCGCGCTGGCTGGAGTGCAACAGGGGACATACTGTGGCTTCTCGAAAGAGGCGTAGCCTGAGTGGTGAACTCAGCGAAGCGTTCAATGAGCCATCACCTGTTGCGCAATGGGGCGTTGGTCAAATGCTGAGGTCTCTGCATTGCTACGATGATAGGACACAGCCGACTCTTCTTCGTACATCGGCATTCAAAACATGACTGGATCAGTTGCGGTCCTTGGTGCAGGCATTGTCGGCACATGCTGTGCACTTGCTCTACAACGACAGGGTCTATCCGTCCTTCTCATCGATCGAAGTGAACCGGGCCTTGGGTGCTCATTCGGCAACGCCGGCATGATCCAGACGGGCTCCGTCGTACCACTCGCCGTTCCGGGGATCCTCAAGCGTGTTCCGCGGATGTTGTTTGATTCCGAAGGGCCGCTGGTGCTGAATTGGACCCAGTTGCCCCGGTTATTGCCTTGGTTAAGAGCGTTCCTTCAGAATGCCAACCCAGGCGCCATGGCTCGTACAGCTAGGGCGTTGTCTGCGTTGCTGTTGGAAGCGAAGGGGGCCTATCGCAAGCTCTCTGAAGGGACTGACGCGCTGACGCTGTTTCGGCCCCGTGGAGAGTTGTACGTATTTGCGAGTGATACCAGCTACGCAGCCTTGACCTCACGGTTTGCCATCTATCGGCAACACAGCGTTGATTATGTCGAGATGTCCGCGAGTGAACTGAAGGCATTTGAGCCGCATTTGTCGGAGCGGTACAAACACGGATATTACCTTCCGGATAGCGAATACGTCGTTGACCCTCTTCTGCTTACGCAGAGTCTCGTGTCTGCATTTACCAAAGCTGGCGGCACGCACATGCGTGCCGATGTTACGAGCCTACGCCGCTCACCCTCAGGAGAGGTCGTTCTCAAGCTCGAGAATGGTGATGTCGAAGCAGACCGGCTCGTCATCGCTGCTGGATCTGAATCAGGGCGTTTGGCTCATTCGTTGGGTACAAATATGCCCGTTGAACCCCTGCGCGGCTATCACGTGATGATGTCCGATGATCGTATCAAGCTTTCTGGCCCCGTAATCGAAGGCGATATGAATATCGCCGCCCTGCCGATGACAAGCGGAGTACGCATCGCCGGGACGTTGGAGTTCGCAGGCCATCGGTCATCACCACGCTGGGGCAGGGCAGACATGCTTGTCCCAATGGCTAAACGGATGTTGCCGGAAATCAGCGGCGGGGCGATCAAGCGTTGGTATGGATATCGTCCATGCATGCCGGACAGTTTGCCCGTGCTTGGAGCGGCGCCGGGCCAATCGAACGTCTGGTACGCATTTGGTCATGGCCAGCTAGGTCTGACTCTTGCGGGAATCTCCGGCCAGTTGATTGCAGAGATGGTCACAGGTCAGGTGCCGTCCACAGACATTGCACCGTTTCAGCCGAACCGCTTCTTGGCGGCGGCATAAAACAACCAGGGAACTGAAATGACGAATGAAGTGACTCCAGTTTATGTCAAGAACATTTCTGAATTTCTTGAGCGCAACAAAGTCCCGATCTCGCCTGCAGTGAAGGCCAATGGGTTTCTTTTCATCTCTGGCGCACCGCCCATCGACCCTGACACAGGCGAACTGGTCCGCGGCGATGTCACAAAGCAAACCGAAGTGATCATGCGCTATCTGGAGCGCGTGCTTCAGGAGGCGGGCTCCTCCTTCGATAAGGTCGTAAAAGTCACCATCTATGCTGCTAATTCGGCACATTTTCGCATGATCAATGAGGTCTATGCGAAGTACTTCAAGACCAATTATCCAACGCGGACTTTCGTGACTGTTGGATCGTGGCCGATGGAATTCGACGTTGAGATCGAATGCATGGCGGTCGCGTAGGCGAAAAGCCGAAGGTCACAATCTAGAGACAATCTTGGACGTCACGAGAGATTCAGGTTCGCATTGGAGAATGTTTCATGCTTGGTCGGATTTCGTTGAGTAAAACGTTGACGCGTGTTTCTTTCGGCGCGCTGTTGCTGCTTCAAGCGCCCAGCCAAACATTGGCCCAGGAAGTTACCCTGAAGGCCGCGGTATTCGTCCCGCCGACGACGACGTTTGGCATTCCATTCAAACGATTCGTCGACCGCGTGAACGAGACCGGCAAAGGCGTTCTGCAGATCCGCCTTGTAGGCGGGCCGGAGGCGGTGCCGGGCGCTGGACAGGCCGACGCGGTCAAATCGGGCGTTCTGGATATCGCGGCCGTTCCGCCCGCTTATTACAAAAGTCTCATGGTTGAAGGTGATGCGCAAATCCTGACCGACATGACGGTCGCCGAACAGCGCGCTTCCGGCGCATATGACTTATTGAACAAGATCGCGAACGAGCGGCTCAACGCCTACTATTTGACAACATATGGCATGGGGCTGCCGTTTCATCTCTATCTGACCAAAGATATGTCACTGACCAAGCCGGAAGAATTGTCTGGTTTACGGTTTCGAGGCTCGCCCGCTTACAACTCGATTTTCAAGAAGTACGGCATTGCTGGCGTGAATGTCGCTGCTCCCGAAACCTACACGGCACTCGAACGTGGCATTGTCCAGGGGTACGGCTGGCCGCTGTGGGGAATTGACGATTTTGGTTGGGATAAGTTGACCAAGGTTCGTGTAGAACCCGGATTCTACAGCGTCGTAAATACGATTTTAATGAACAAAACGAAGTACGATTCTCTTTCACCCGCCCAGAAAAAGGTGATTGATAACGCGGTCTCCTGGTTCGAAAAAGATGATGAAATACAGGCTAAGGCGACAACAAAAGCTGCCTTTGACGTGCAAGCGAAGCGCGGAATAAAGACGGTAGATTTTGGTCCTGATTTCAAGAAGGTTGCGCTCGAGCTCTACTGGGACGATCTCAAGAAGCTGAGCCCGGACTCGATCTCGAAGCTGCAGACGCTGCTCACCAAGAAGTAAGAGCAAGCGTGGTCCTGACCATCGATACGAACCGCTAGCATGCGTGCTGTCTTCTGGC
>JAEYVN010000551.1 GCA_023431725.1 Pseudomonadota bacterium | reverse complement strand
CCATGTGATAGGCATTGGCGTGAATGATGGTCTTGCGGTCGCGCACGATCGCGACATGGCCCGGCCAGAATAAAGCATCGCCACGCTGCGGCATCGATAATGCGCCGCTGAGGCTCACAGCCTCGCCCAGCGACGCCTGCTGCATGTCGCTGTCGCGCGGACACCCGGCACCACAGGCGGTCGCCGCCATCTGCACGAGGCCCGAGCAATCGATGCCGAGATGACTCTTGCCGCCCCAGAGATAGGGCGTGCCGAGAAAGCGTTCGGCCACCGCGACGAAATCATTTTCGTATGTATCGAGCGGCGCGACATGGCGCGCGGGAATGAAGCCGCCATAGGCCGTGACGGCGAACGGCTCTTCGATCCGCGTCACGGCGAGGCGCGTGCCGAACGGCAGCATCTCGATCGGCGGCACCTTGATGTTCGGTGCCGGAAAGACCAGCGTGCTGAGCGCCGTCACCTTGTAGTTCGCATCAGCGCCCGGCTTCGACATGGCGTTGGCCGGAATCCAGCCGACATAGCCATCGGCTTCAAGCTGGCCCCAGCACCAGCCTTCCTCGGTGACGTCATAGACGGTGACGCGTTCGCCTTTCAGCGCCTGCGTTTCCTGCGGTGCATCGGGGCGCGGTTCGCGACGCACCGGTGCAATGGCATCGACGACTTCGCACAACGTGCCCTCGACAAAACGTTCGGCCGCGACCTGACCTTCGAGATGCTTGGCGGCAAGGTCGGGACGCGCCGGCGTCAGGCGAGGGTCGAAGCTCACGATGCTCTATCCATATCGTTCGCACAGCAGCGCATAGACCGCACGCGCCGCCTGGCATTCCCCGCCTTCCGGGCGCGCCGGCTTGGCGGCCGGAGTCCAGCCATAGATATCGACATGCAGCCACGCCTTGGCGGCCGACACGAATTTCTTCAGGAACAGCGCGCAGGTGATCGAGCCGGCAAAGCCGCCGCCGACATTGCTGGTGTCGGCGACTTTGGAATCCAGCATCGATTCATACGGCGCCCATAGCGGCAGCCGCCACAGCGGATCGCGTTGCCAAATGGCATGCTTTGCGACGGCGGCAGCGAGGTCTTCGTCATCGGTGTAGAAGGGCGGCAACTCCGGTCCGAGCGCAACGCGCGCTGCGCCGGTCAGCGTGCCCATATCAACCAGCAGATCCGGCTCGTCCTCATCGGCCAGCGCCAGCGCATCGGCGAGCACGAGACGACCTTCGGCATCGGTGTTGCCGACTTCGACGGTGATGCCCTTGCGCGACGGATAGACATCGAGCGGGCGGAAGGCATTGCCGGAGATGGAATTCTCCACCGCCGGAATGAGCACGCGCAGCGACACCGGCAGCTTGCGATCCATGATCATATGCGCCAACGCCAGCACGGACGCAGCGCCGCCCATATCCTTCTTCATCAGCAGCATGGCGCTGTCCGGCTTGATATCGAGGCCGCCGGTATCGAAACAGACGCCCTTGCCGACCAGCGTCACCTTGGGATGCGAACGATCGCCCCAGCGCAGATCGATGAGCCGCGGCGGACGCGATGACGCGCGGCCGACGGCATGGATGAGCGGAAAATTCTTCAGCAGCAATTCGTCATCGGTGACGGCTTCGATCCAGGCATCGTGACGCTCGGCAAGCAGGCGCGTCGCTTCGTGCAGTTCAGCCGGCCCCATGTCATTCGACGGCGTGTTGACGAGATCGCGCGCGAGGAACACGCCGTCGGCGATGCGGATCAGATCCGCGACATCGACACCGGCCGGCGGCACGAGCCTGACGTCCTTGCCGTTCGGCTTGCGATAGCGCGTGAAGCGATAGCTGCCGAGCGCGAAAGCGAGTGCCGCAAGTCGCGTATCATGCGCCTCATTGGCGAAGCGATAGACGCCGTCCGGCAGCAGGCCCGGAAGGTTGCCCGGCAGCAGCGGATTGGCGTCGGCTTTCTTGTTCTCGATGGCGAACAGGATCGCGGCGATGCTGCCATCTGCCGCCGGCACGGCGAGATAGCGGCCTGATTTCGGCTCGAAGCCGGCGGCGTCGGCAAAGGCCTGCGCCGATGCCGGCAGGCCTGCGCGGATGTCGGGCCATGTCGCCTTGGTGACGAACCAGATCGGGGTGGCTGAGGTGCCGGCTTCGGCGAAGAACGAATGAGCGATGGATTGCATGGGCACTTTCTTACCGGGTCACGCGCTGGATCACCATTGGCATGAGGTTCCTTAACCAGCCGTTAGGGTTAACGCTTTATTGAACGAGGCGTCTGGTGGTTGCTTCCGCCGCCGATCGAGGCGCGTCATGTATCGTAGCAAGTTCAAGGCCCCGTCCAAAAGCCATCTTCTGGCGTCCATGGCCGTTCTGGCCGCGCTGACAATGGCCGGATGCCAGACGACCCGCACATCGGACACGACCGGTTCGACCGCCGTCTCCTCGGCCTCCCGCAGCGAGGCGGACTGGCGGCGCGATGTCGATGGCTGGGGCGAGCGCTATCGCAAGGATCCGAAGAACGCCGAGGCGGCCGTGAATTACGCGCAGGCGCTTCGCTCCACCGGCCAGCGCGAGCAGGCGGTTGCGGTGCTGGAGCAGTCATCGATCCACAATCAGAACAATCCGGCGGTGCTTGGGGCCTATGGCCGGGCGCTGGCCGATACCGGCAGCTATTCGCAGGCGCTCGATGTGCTCAGCCGCGCGCATACGCCGGACCAGCCGGACTGGCGCATCCTGTCGGCGCAGGGCGCCGTGCTCGACCAGATGGGCCGTCATGATGACGCGCGTCGCTATTATGTCAGCGCCCTGAAGATCGTGCCGGACGAACCGTCCGTGATGTCCAATCTCGGTCTGTCCTATGCGCTGTCGAAGAACCTGCGCGAAGCGGAATCGACATTGCGCCGTGCCAATGCCTACAGCACGCGTGAGCCGCGCGTTCGCCAGAATCTAGCACTCGTCGTCGGCCTGCAGGGGCGCCTGCAGGAGGCCGAGGACATCATGCGCGCCGATCTTCCGCCGGAAGAGGCCGCCGCTGTGGTTGCCGATCTGCGGCACATGCTGGCTGCCGAGAAGAGCGCGAAGGACAACAAGCGTGGCAAGCCGTCGCCGCGCATGCTGCAGCAGCAGGCGGCCCGTCAAAGCGACGCCGACTGATACGGCGATCGTCTCTCTACTGCATCGCCATGACGCGAATGGCGGCTGGTCCGAGAATGACGACGAACAGCACCGGCAGGAAGAACATGATCATCGGCACCGTGAGTTTTGGCGGCAGTCCTGCGGCCTTCTTTTCCGCCTCGGTCATGCGCATGTCGCGGTTTTCCTGCGCCAGCACGCGCAGGGTCTGAGCGAGCGGCGTGCCGTAACGCTCGGCCTGCTGCAAGGCAACGCAGACTGATTTGACACCGTCGAGGTCGGTACGTTTGGCAAGATTTTCGTAGGCCTGACGGCGGTCCGGAAGATAGGACAACTCAGCCGTCGTCAGTGTCAGTTCTTCAGCCAGCGGGATCGATTGCGTGCCGATCTCGTTGGCGACCTTCTTGAAGGCGGCCTCGATCGACATGCCCGATTCCACGCAGATCAGCAGCAGGTCGAGCGCGTCCGGAAAGGCGCGGCGGATCGAGAACTGGCGCTTCTGAATTTTGTTCTTCAGGTAGATCCACGGCAGCTGCATGCCGAAATAGGTCGCCAACAGACAGATGCCGATCTTGATCGTGAACGGATAGCCCAGCTTCAGAATGAAGAAGACATACAGGATGCTGATCAGCAGGGCCGCGATCGGCATGACCATGCGGAAGAAGAGATAGGCCACGTAGGGAGCCTGGCCGCGATAGCCTGCCTGAACCAGCTTGTCGCGCGCTTCTTCCTGCCCGACCCACTTCGTCAGCTGGAACCTCTCGACTGCTCGCTGCATGTATTGTTTCGGGCTTTGACGCAGCGAGATGCGCTCGCCCCGCGCCATGCGCTCGCGTTCACGTTGACGGATCTTGTCGCGTTCAAGCGCTACCGCCTTCATGCGCCGCGGCAGCGGGTCCGACACCAGAAGCGGCATCGCCAGCGTGACGACGGTCGCGATCGCGGCGACGCTGGCAAGGATCATCGCCAGAAGCTGGGTGTCGTGCAGGATGCCAATCAGGAACTGTGTCATGTCTGCCGCTCAGAAATCGAAGTTGATCATCTTCCTCATGACGAGGCAGCCGATGGTCATCCAGATGGCGCTGCCCAGCAGCAGCAATTGGCCGGTCGGATGGGTCCAGAGCAGTTCGATGTACTTCGGGCTTGAAAGATAGACGAGCCCCATCAC
>JAEYVN010000454.1 GCA_023431725.1 Pseudomonadota bacterium | reverse complement strand
CAGCAGGTCGGGCCCGCGCGCACGCGCGTGAGATCGAGCACACGCAAATTGGTCAAAGCCGTCGATGGAAGCGGACGCGTCATGCCGCCAATCCCTCCGCCGCAATATCAGCCGCGATCCCACGCGGCACACGCCCATGCCAGGGCGTTGCCGATTGAAACATCGCGCCAAGTGACAGCAACAATGCGTCGTCGCCCGGCCGCCCAACCAGTTGCAACCCGACAGGAAAGCCGCGATCGTCCTCGCCGGCCGGCAGCGCAAGCGCGGGCAGCCCGAGATAATTCACAAAGCGCGTGAAGCGGCTCATGGCATAGAGCGTCGTTGGCTTGAAATCAGTGGACGAGGGATCGGTCTCGCGAACGTGCGGCGTGCGAATGGGCATGACCGGCAGAATGGCAATGTCCGCACTGCCGACAAGATGGGACAGGAAGTCGTCGCGAAGCGCATCGCGCTCCTGCAATGCCGACGCGAGATCTGCATCCGTAATCGACAGCGCTTTTGCAAAGCGTCTGCGCAGCATGGCATCGATGCGCTCGTCATCAAGCCGCTCACGATGCGACCGCGCCGCCTCCGCCTGCAGGATCGTCAAGGCATTGAGATCCGCCCGCTCCGGAAAGCCCGTGCAATCGGTTATCCTCACGCCAAGCTGCGACATAGCCGAAGCGGCATTTCCGCAAACCTCGCTTACCACCGGATCGCTTGCCGCAAATGCATCCTGCATCACGGCGACCGTGATGGAGCCGGGCAAACGGCCCGCCGTCTCGCCCGTGATCGCCGCCCAGACCAGCGAAACATCCGCAGCGCTGCGCGCAATGATCCCGATCGTGTCGAGGCTCGGCGCCAGCGGCATCGCACCCTCAATCGGGATGGCTCCATAGGTCGGCTTGAGCGCCGTCACGCCGCAGCAGCTTGCCGGGATGCGGACCGACCCACCGGTGTCGGAGCCGAGCGCGGCATAGCAGCAGCCTGAAGCAACCAGCACCGCCGAGCCACTGGACGAACCACCGCAAACGATGTCAGCACTCCACGGGTTCTGGACCCGGCCGCGTCCGGCGTTGTAGCCAGACGGCTCGTAGGCCAGCGATGTCATCTCGGCCGTAGCCATCACATCGGCACCGGCCGCATCGAGACATTGCAAGACCGGTGCGCGCGCTTCCGCCCGGTCGAGCACCGGCTGCACAAGGCCCCAGCTCGGAATGGAGGCGCCGGTCGCAATCATGTCCTTTACGGCACACGGCATGCCGCCCAGCGAACCATCCGACAATGGGTGAGACGGCAACACCGCAACCACGGCATTGAGCTTCGTGCCGATACGATCAAGGCGCTCGCGACACCGCGCAACAGCCTTGGGCTTCTCCACATCGGAGAGCGAAGACCAGTCCGCGAGGATGTCCCGCCGGGTCATGCGCACCTCAATACGACCGTGGAAGCCCAAGAACGTGCTCTCCCACATAGGCCAGGATCAAGTTCGTCGAGATCGGCGCGACCTGATAGAGGCGCGTCTCGCGGAACTTGCGTTCGACATCGTACTCGGCAGCAAAGCCAAAGCCACCATGCGTTTGCAAACAGGCATTCGCCGCCTGCCAGGAGGCATCGGCGGCCAGCATCTTCGCCATGTTGGCTTCGGCGCCGCAGGGCTTGCCGTTGTCGTGCAGCCACGCAGCCTTGAACCGCATCATGCTCGCCGCTTCGACATTGGTGTAAGCCTGTGCGATTGGGAACTGGATACCCTGGTTCTGACCGATGGGACGGCCGAATACCGACCGTTCCTTCGCATAGGCGACCGCCTTCTCGGTGAACCAATAGCCGTCGCCGATGCATTCCGCGGCGATCAGCGTGCGCTCGGCGTTCAGCCCTTCGAGAATATAGCGAAAGCCCTTGCCCTCCTCGCCAATCAGGTTTTCGACGGGGATTTCCAGATTGTCGAAGAATACTTCGTTGGTCTCGTGATTGACCATGTTGCGGATCGGCTTGACGGTCATGCCGCTGGCCTGTGCCTCCGCGACATCCACCAGAAACACCGAAAGACCTTCGGACTTCTTCTTGACCTGATCGACCGGCGTGGTTCGCGCCAGCAACACCATCAGTTCGGAGTGTTGAAGCCGCGACGTCCAGACCTTCTGCCCGTTGACGACATAGCGGTCGCCCTTACGCACCGCCGTCGTGCGCAGCTTGGTGGTGTCAGAGCCTGTTGTCGGTTCGGTTACCGCCATCGATTGCATGCGAAGCTCGCCGCTTGCGATCTTCGGCAGATAGCGCTGCTTCTGCTCGGCCGAACCGGCGCGCAGCAGCGTCGACATATTGTACATCTGGCCGTGGCAGGCGCCCGAATTGCCGCCCGCGCGGTTGATCTCCTCCATGATGATGGAGGCTTCGACCAGCCCGAGACCCGAACCGCCATACTCCTCAGGGATCAGCGCCGCCAGCCAGCCGGCCTCGGTCAAAGCGCGAACGAATGCATCGGGATAAGCGCGCTCGTCATCGACCTTGCGCCAATACTCCGCGGGAAAATCCTCACACAGCGTACGTACCGCCGAACGCAAATCTTCGAAGTCTTCCCCGAAGGGGATCGTGAATGACATTCCACCGCCCTTGTTCCCACCTCACGCTAGTGGGAGGACGAACACCGAGGAATTAGAAATGTGACGAGCCTGATTTCGCAAACGGCGAAATCAGGCCCCATCATGTCGCGTTCGCGGGGACTTCGGCTTGTGTGCTTTGGAGGGTGCTCGTTTGCCGTCCATGGAAGAGGCATCCGGCGCCACCAGAAATTCGATCAGGCGCCGGCCCGGCGATTCCAGATCGTCAAGAGAGCGGACACAGATGGCGTATTCGCGCTTGGCCCAGTCCTCCGCCAGCCGGACCAGCCGAATGCCCATCGCTTCCGCCAACGGCTGCAACGCGCGCTCGGGCAAGATTCCGATCCCGAGTCCCTGGCTGATCATCAGACACATCACCTCAAAGCTGCGGACCTGCACGCGCACTTTCATCGTGCGGCCGATCTCCCGCGCCTGGGACGACAACAGCCGATTGACGGCCGTTCCGCTCTCGAGCGCAACCAGATCCTGATCGAGAAGATCTGCAAATGTCAGTGCGCGGCGCGACGCAAGAGGATGCTTCGCCGGCACGGCGACGGCAAGGCGATCACCCGCATAATCGATCAGCGTCAGGCCTTCGAGGTTGAGATCGCCGTCGCGGACGATGACGCCGATGTCCGCCTGCTTATGCGAGACGGCGTCAATCGTCGACTCGCTCGGCCGCTCCTCGAGATCGAGCTTGATCTCGGGATTCTCCGCCACGAACTGTGAAAGCTCCCGGGCCAGTCGCTGCACCAGGACCGAACTCGATGCACAGACCCGCACATACCCCCTGATGCCTGATTTGTGCTCTTCCAGATTGGTCTGCAGTTTCTCGCCGAGGCGCAGGACGTCGCGGGCATAATTCATCATCGTGACGCCCGCCGCCGTCGGCTCGATGCCGTGCGGCCGCCGTACAATCAAAGGCGTCGCGGCCTGATGCTCAAGCAATGCGACACGACGGCTGGCAGCCGAAAGGGCGATATTAAGCCTGTTAGCCGCCCGGCTCATGCTGCGCAATTCGCAGGCCGCGAGGAATATACGAAGGGTTTGCAGATCGTGATAGAACATTTCGAAATCCGTGCTGACCTGGCGAGCGTAGCATGCGGATTGCGCCTGCAGGCACTATTCGCACGATCCCCACACATTCAATGAGCCGGCCGCGTCGGCAACGACCTGGGAAATAGAGTTACCTCAAACCATCGGGGATGACAGGACGACAGCAACTTCGATCTCATTCAGTACATTTCACATTCAGACTCTCAATTTACGCGCGCACTCTATCTTGAACCGCATCATGGATGAGAGGTCACGGGATCGCACGAGTGCGTACGCCGGCAGACATGCCTTCATCAAAGCTGCCGCCTTGGTTTTCGACATATCATAGACATCGTAGCCCAGGACCTCCCGCACCGGAATGCGTAAGCGCCGACACTTGCGGCGTGAGTTAAATGGCGTAACGGGGGAATGACTGCTGCATCAGGCCTTTTGAACAAACTGCAATCTGGATTTCGATCGCATTCTGCAATTGACGCGCACCTTTGTCGATCGACCCAATGTTTTCGATCACGATATCGGCCTTGGGATGATCGCTGACTTTCGAAGTCTGGCCGATCCGCCAGGGCAGGCTGCCGTCGGTCGCACGAGAGCGTGCGCAGCAAGACGCTTTGCCAGAATATCCGGCGGCGCCGTGACCAAAACGGCCACGACGTGAATATACCGGCTGCGAAGCATCGACATGATCGAGCGCGACACCTTGCAAACAACGCTGCGACCGGCGCGGATATCGTCGTCAATCGAAGCCGCAAGGCCATATTTCAGACCGCGCGCGTCCCACCATTATGCAACGCCTCCGCTGGCGGACACATGTTCGAATGCATCCGGTGTTGCGGTGTCGGGTTCTCGAAGAAAGAAGGCTGCTGCGTTACGATGCGGCAAGGAAACACGACGTTTGATAAGCCGCCGCCATCTCCTGCGACCGGCGCAGTAACCGAATCCTTCCTCGCACCGCAGGAACGCAGCCGGCAACGAACAGGTCGTTGAGCATCTGGTTACACGCCGTTTTGCCCAGTCCAATGGCAAGTTATTTTGGAGGCTTCTGAATGCGGCCAGGATCAAGAGTCAAAGGTGCCGGAACAAGAACCAGAGCCATTTCGGCCATTCACAGCTTTCGTCTGCGCGACTCCATCCT
>JAEYVN010000441.1 GCA_023431725.1 Pseudomonadota bacterium | reverse complement strand
GTCATGCGCCACCCGCCTTCAGGAGGCCGAGCGAGAAGAAGATGACCAGCCATAAAACGCGCAGCCAGAACAGCCAGACGAAGCCGAACAGCCATTGCACGACGGGCGCCGCTGCCTTCGGCGTCGCGACGGCCACGACTTTGAGGAATGGATCGGTGATCGCGCAGAAGCCGCGCCAGATATAGTTCTGAGATGTCGGCTCGACCAGCAGGCCCAGCAAGGCGCGGCCGAGCATCGTGTACATGACCACTGCCAGAATGAAATTCGGCACGTGGAAGTACCACAGGCTCCAGAAGGACGTCATCTGCACGCTGACAAATCTCCGGCGATCGAATGACCTTACTTATAGCCATTCAACGTCAGTAGGAAAAATTGCGGGGTCCCAAGATGCTTGGGACCCCGCCGTGTTGAGACCCTTCGTCGGGCTTAGTCTTTTTCCTGCAGGACCGTGCGGCCGCGCGGCTTGCGGATTTCATCCACGAAAGCCTGCATTTCCTTCGACGGCTCCTTGCCCATGAGGCTCACGACGTAGATCAGCGCGAAGCCGACCGGCATGCCGATCAGACCTGCGGCGATATTCGTGAGGCCGAACCAGCCAACCTTGCTGGCCATGGGATGGCTGGCGGCCACCCAGGTATCCATCGCATTCGGTGCGGCCATCGCTTTCGCAAGGTCGACCAGCGGTGCGCCGGCCGGGTTGGTCAGCGAGGACATACCGAAATACGCCACGCCATAGCCCGGGAAGTAGCGGGTCACGACCAGATAGAAGATCGCGATGCCGAAGCCGCCGATGATGCCGGCAATGGCGCCAGCGGTCGTCGCGCGTTTCCACCAGATACCCATGACGAGGGCTGGGAAGTTGCCCGCCATGGCCAGTGAGAACGCCCATCCGACCATCGCGAGGATGTCGGCCGGTCTTGTTGCCGCCGTTGCCGCGGCGGCGACCGCAACCAACACCAGCAGCACGCGAGCCACCGTCAGGCGTTTCACCGTTGGCGCGTTCGGATCGATCATCTTGTAATAGATGTCGTGCGAGAGCGCATTGGCGATGGCCAGCAGCAGGCCGTCTGCGGTCGAAAGCGCGGCGGCAAGGCCACCGGCCGCGACCAGGCCGGAGATCACATAGGGAAGACCTGCGATTTCCGGTGTGGAAAGCACGATCACGTCGGTATTGATCGTGAAGTCCTGCAGACGAACGACGCCCGTGCCGACGGCTTTACACGCTTCCAGCACGGCCTGGAGGCTGGCAGCATTCTTGCCGCAAACCTGGATCAGCCCGAGTTCGCCCCATGTAAACATCCAGGGACGGATGTCTTCGATGCCGCGACCGATGATGTTGGTATACACCTCCAGCTTCGAGAACGCGGCGTAGGCCGGTGCCGAGAAGTACAGCAGGAAGATGAAGAACAGCGACCATGCCACCGACTGACGGGCTTCACGCACCGACGGGGTGGTGAAGTAGCGCATCAGGATGTGCGGCAGTGACGCCGTGCCCACCATCATGCAGAAGATGATCGCGAAAAAGTTCACCGGCGTGTAGTTGATCCACGGCTGAATATGCGGCTTCAGGTTGGCTACGGTGGCAAGGCCTTCCTTCAGCATCTGTGCTTCGCGTGCCGTGATGTCGGCGATCGCCTGTCCATAGGTCAGTTCCGGAATCGGAATGCCGTATTTTTTGGTGGACAGAATGACGATCGGCGTCAGATAGGCGACGATCAGCACGATGTACTGGGCGATCTGCGTCCAGGTCACCGCGCGCATGCCGCCCAGCATCGAGCACAGCAGAATGCCGGCGAGGCCGACGAACACTGCAATCTCGAAGCTCATGCCAAGGAAGCGAGAGGCGATGATGCCGGTGCCGAAGATCTGCGCGGTCACATAGGTGAACGAGCAGGCCACCAGCACGAGGACGGCGAGGAAGCGCGCGAAGTTGCCGCCGAACCGGAAGGACATGAAGTCCGGAACCGTATAGGCGCCGAATTTGCGCAGATACGGGCCAACCAGCACGGAGACGAGCACGTAGCCGCCGGTCCAGCCGAGCACCCAGGCCAGACCGTCATAGCCAAGCAGGAACAATGTGCCGGCCATGCCGACGAACGACGCCGCAGACATCCAGTCCGCGCCAGTCGCCATACCGTTATAGAGCGCCGGCACGCGCCGGCCTGCGACGTAATATTCGGAGACCTGCGCCGTGCGCGAGAGCACGCCGATGATCGCGTAGACCGCGATGGTGAAGAACACGAACAGATAACCGAGAACCCGGTTCGGCACGCCGACCTGTTCGAGGATCGCGAGCAAAATCACGAAGGCAAGAAAGCCCCCGGTATACATGCCGTAGATCTTGCCGAGATTGTTGATGAAGTCGTCGCCGCCTGAAGTCTGAGTAGCCATGTGTTGGTCCTCCCTCAGTCGTCTTCAGCCACGCCGAATTCGCGGTCGATTCTGTCCTGCTGCTTCGCAAACATGAAGAGCTGGACCACGAACGCAATCAGCGAGCCTTGCGCGGCCATGTAGAAGCCGAGCGGAAAACCAAAAATGACGATCTTGTTCAGCGCGGGTGCGAACATGTGCACCACGTATCCAAAGAAGAACCAGATCCCGAGATGAATCCACATCAGATTGGTCGTCTTACGCCAATGCGCTTCGTCATTGGCAGACGTCTCATGTGTCGTTGTTTGCTGCGACATGGGTGGCACGCCCTCCCTCGTGATGCCGGTGAAAAATCCGGCGATGAAAATATGTGAGGGTGCCGTTAAACGGCTGGCTTGCGGCACCCCCTAGCTGCCGCTTGTCCGTGCGCGATCTTTATGTCCCGCTACGAAAAAGTTATGCAAAAGTAACACTGTCCGGAGTTGAGGCTTATAAGACTTTCGACCAAGAAGAGTTCTTTACTCACGGAATTAGCTGATCTTTTTGGGTTATAATCCGTTCGCAGTTGCGAAAAATACGCTGCGCTGCGAGAAGTTGAAGCGTGTTAGGTGAGCAGAATGGGTCTTCTGGATTTCTTCCGACGTGCGAAGCCGCCGATCCGCGATCTGGCGGCGCTTGCCGAATTCATCGACGAGCAATCGGCATTCCTCGTCCAGAAGGGCATCTACGATTACTCGCGCGCCCGATCCGGCCATTTTGCCAAGGTGATGCTGGCGGATAAGGGTTTTCAGAACGCGCTCGACCGATCGCGCTGGCGTGCCTTTCCGCTCGGTCTTGCCATGGTCGGTGAGACAATCGAGGGAATGCTGACGACCGCTTCAGCGGCGGATCGCCTTGCGAGGCTCGCCCCCTTCAACAGGCTCGTACTATCTGTATTCGATCGCTATCCAAAACCTGAAGCCTTGTCGGACGAGGAGTGGACGCAGGGACGTGAGGCCCTTGCCTTGCATCTTGAACGTCTCGGCCTGCATCCACCGAAACGCGTGATCGATATCCCCGAGCCGTTCGCCCAGCGTTATTTTGAGATGATGCCATTCGACAAGCCGTTCCTGACGCCGGATGCGCCGACGGCGCATGGCTTCATGAAATTGCAGCTGGTCGCCATGCAGGACGAATTGGCGAAGCGGATGGACACGGTACGAATCCTGCAGGAGTTGAAGTAGACGTTGCAGTGGATTTTCAGCAGATGCGGTTGAAAGCCAGATCCAGAACGGCGGTTGAGGACCGATAGAGGGGAGAGCCATGTCAGGGGTTACCAATGCTACCCCGCTGATGGCTCTCGACGCCGTGGTGATCGACACCGAGACCACCAGCCTTGACCCGCGCAAGGCACGAATCCTGGAAGCCGCCGGAATTCGCATCGTCTGCGGCCGTATCGAGACCGATCAGACCTACCGCAGTCTGGTCAATCCGCGCGAAACCATCTCGGCCTTTTCGACCGCCATTCACGGTATCGATAATGACGACGTCGCCGATGCTCCGAGCTTTGCGGACATGTGGCCGGCGCTTCTTGCCTTCGTGGGCCAAGAGGTCGTCATTGGTCACACGCTCGGCTTTGATCTTGCTGTCTTGCAGCAGGAGTGCAAACGGGCCGGTCTGGCCTGGCGTCCGCTGCGGACGCTCGACACCCAGCATCTCGTGCAACTCGTTGACCCGCGTCTTGGGCTGGCATCGCTGGACGATCTTGCCGACATGTTCGGCATCGAGGTCACCGATCGTCATTCTGCCCTTGGCGATGCGAAGACGACGGCCCATCTGTTTCAGGCGCTGGTGCCGAGGCTGCGCGACAACGGCATCCGCACATTTGCGGAAGCTGCACAGGCCTGCCGGGCACTGAGCAACACGCTCGACCGTCAGCATCGGGCTGGCTGGATCACGCCGGAAGCGCAAAGCGATCGCGACGGCGCCGAGCGGATGCTCGATCGCGTTGACAGCTATCCCTATCGGCACCGCATTCGCGATGTCATGTCGACGCCGCCGAAGATCATTTCGGCTGACCACACGCTGGGCGATGCGCTGGCGCATCTCATCCGCGAGCAGGTGTCGTCGCTTTACGTTGCTCCGGCCGGGATACCGCCGGAACGATTGCCATCATTCGCGGCCGGCATCGTCACCGAGCGTGACATCCTGCGTGCGCTTGCGGCCAAGGGCGAGGGCGCATTGCAGGCGGGTGTCGAGGAATTCATGAGCCGCCCGCTCGCGACCATTCCGTCCGATGCGTTTGTTTATCGCGGCATCGGCCGGATGAGCCGGATGAAGATCCGCCATCTCGGCGTGACCGATGATGCGGGCATGATCGTCGGCGCATTGTCGGCGCGCGATATGCTGCGGTTGCGGGCCGAAGAGGCGATTTCGTTGGGTGATGAAATCGACGAGGCCGACGACGCGCAAGCGCTGGGCGCCGCCTGGGCCAAGCTCGCACAAGTGGCGCGCTCGCTGCGCGCGGAGGGGATCGTGGCCGGCGACATCGCGGCCATCATTTCGCGCGAGCTGGGCGCGCTCACGCGGCAGGCCACGGTGATCGCAGAGCGTCGCATGGTCGAGGCCGGCGATGGCGAACCGCCCTGTCCGTATGCGATGACCGTGCTGGGCTCGGCCGGCCGGGGCGAAAGCCTGCTGGCCATGGATCAGGACAATGCTCTGGTGTTCGAGCGCGGGCGACCGGACGGTCCTGAAGACAAGTGGTTCGCGATGCTGGGGACAAGGGTAGCCGACCTCCTGAATGAGGTCGGGGTGCCCTATTGCAACGGCGGCGTGATGGCCAGCAATCCGAACTGGCGCGGTTCGGTGGCGACATGGCAGTTGCGGGTCAGCGAATGGGTCACGCGCTCCAGCCCGCAGGATCTGCTCGCCGTCGATACCTTCTTCGATATGCGCGGTGTCTACGGCCAACTCGATCTTGCGGACTCCTTGTGGCGCTACGCCTACGATGCGGCCGAAGGAAAGGTGGCTTTCGCAAAGCTTCTGGTGGAGGCATCGGGGCCGCCAACGCGCAGCCTCGGCTTTTTTGGCGGCATTCGGACGCGCAAGGGCCGCATCGATCTCAAGCGCAGTGGTTTGTTCGCCATTGTTTCGATGGCGCGCGCGCTCGCCATTCGCCATCACATCCTTGAGCGGGCAACGCCGGCGCGGCTGCGCGCTGCGCGTGCTCTCGACATCGGTGGCGATCAGGACATCGACGCGCTGCTGTCCGCCTATGCGACATTCCAGGACTTCATTTTGGCGCAGCAGCTCGTCGATATCGACGCCGGAAGGCCCGCAAGCAACACGGTCGCAGTCAAAGCGCTTGACAGCGAACAGCGCGAGCGACTGCGGACCGCCTTGCAGTCTGTGCGCCACCTTGACGACTTGACGCGCGGGCTGCTCTTCAAGGAATAAGCGGCAAACCAGGACACAACACACATGAAACGAACCGTCTTTCTTGCAACAGGCATCCTGCTCGGTCTCGCGGCCGCGCAACTGCCGACCAGCCGTCTGTTCGAAGCCTCGGCGCAAACCGCCGCGGCCAAGCCCGCATTGTTCGTCAATATGACGACGGGCGATTCGTGGCGCGGCTGGATGGGCCTGCATTTCGCTCACAACACCATGAAGCAGGGCCATCAGGTTACGGTCTTCCTCAATCTCGATGGCGTGAAGCTTGCGGCGAAGTCCGGCGAGCAGGAGCAGAAGTCATCGATGCGGCGGATCCCGCGCGACATCATTGCGGATTTCATCAAGGATGGCGGCAAGGTGCTGATCTGCGGACCGTGCCTGTCCGAATTCGGATTGAAGATGGAGGACCTCGTGCCCGGCGTCGAACTCGGCAAGCCCGGCTATACGCAGAGCTTCATCTTTGCCGAGAATGCGAAGACGCTGACGTGGTAACCGTCGTCTAACGGGCCATCCCGGAACGGCTTCTATCAAAGAATGCGGTCACGACCCTGACGGTGTCCTGCCCCTCGACATAAACGACACGCAGCACACGATTGCCGTTTTCCTGGATGGGAAGAAAGGCTCGCTTGGTATCGGGCCGTATTGGGTCCTCTTCGACGGAGGCCGGCGCCGAGATTGTCCGTTCGACCCATTCAGGGCGGATATTTCTTTCTGAAAGCATCTGTGCCGCATGGCGCGAATAGACGAGCCGGGCCCCCACGGCCTACTCGGCGGCCGTCAGATTTGCGCCGGCCGCAACGTGTTTGCTGGCCTCAATCAATTCGATTGCAACAATGCGGCCGTCGGCATCGAAATCGAGAATGACGCCCTCGCTAACCTCTTCGCTCTCGATCACGGAGGCGTCCGAAAACCTCACATAGAGGGCGTCCGCCTCTCGATCATAGGTCGTCTTCATCCTGACGTCTCTCTCGCTGCATCGTCCCTATAACATAACCTCGGGGCGGCGGCGAAGGTCAGGACTTGAAC
>JAEYVN010000356.1 GCA_023431725.1 Pseudomonadota bacterium | reverse complement strand
GGTGCGCAACTGGATAAAGATCTGGCCCGATTTCTCGTCGGGAAAACCATATTTGAGGCTGTTGGTCACCAGCTCATTGAGAATAATGGCAATGGGGACGGCGATCTCGCTGTGCACATAGGCTTGTTCGAGTTCGCAGCGTATGGCGACGGGTTTTCCGTCGCTGATCGAGATCAGTCTGTTGACGATGTCGCTGATGTATTCTTTCAGATCGACGACTTTTGTCTGCTGGCTAAGCGTCAGATGATCATAAACCTCAGCCATCGTTTGAATGCGTTGCGATATTTGCATCGCCGCGTTCGCGCCCTCCGGTCCAAGCGCGCGGGCTTGGAGACGCGCCATCGCGCTGAGCATCGCGAGATTGTTTTTGGTTCGATGTGCGACTTCCTGAAGCAGTAGCGTCTTGGACTGTTCTGAGGCGGCGGTTAGTTCCATTTGTTTGCGAAGCACTTCTGCAATGACACCGAACGAGAGCGCCACGAAAATGAACAGTGCGAGGGGAAGCGCGAACTGCGAAGTCCAGTCCCAGCGTAACAGCCATAGGGCTCCGCCAACCGCTAGACCGGTCGCAACAAATGAACTCCCGCGATCGAACATCAGGCCAGCGAGAAAAATTGCGGGCAGCAAAATAAACAGGCCAATGAAGTTGCTTTGTTCCTGCATGGCAGCGAACAGCGCAAGCGATACTGCTGCAAAGAGAGCTGAGAATCCGTAGCGGACGGCGATAGGCTGGGGCCTGGGGGGAAGAACGTATAGAAGGAGCCGGTCCATCGGAGGAAATTGCTCAACCCACCTCAATGTTCCCGGTCAGCGCTCGCGGCTCGGCATTTCGCAACAAGCGTAAACAAGCTTTTACGTGCATTGAAAATCAAGGGACCGACGAAGGGCGGCGGCGAAAGCGGTGGCGACAAGCCGTGTGGCTTCGCTTGCCCGGCCACCTCGTCAGTCGGACTTTTTCGCTATAAATAGCCGCCAATGTTCGCTTTACGCGGCTTGCTTTACGCGCCGACACCGTCGCCGGAAAAGCCGGACACATAGACCTCTGACCTTACTCGCTCAAGCCGGGCAACAAGGCGAGCGTGGTCCCATACTTCAATTGGCTTTCCATCCAGCTTCGTCTTCACGATGCGAATAGCCTCGCTGTCGGACTCGGCTTCGATGATCTCGGCGGGCAGTAAATGACCGTCATCCCCGATGGGAAAAGCACGATATTGGGGCATGTCACTCTCCTTACGGCCACCAGCATAGCTGACGGCTCGCCCCATAAAAATAGCTAAGTCACTGAAATTTATAGCGTTTTTTCATAACTTGACGGACTGATTGCTATTTGAGGAACTTGAGGTAAATGAGTGAGTATCATTAAATGAGTAAGTCACTTTTGGAGGCGATGTGGCATCCGGTATCCGGGAAGAGCGTCTGCAAATTATGCTGTCGCCTGAAGAACTCGCGCTCATTGACGACTTCCGGTTCAAGCATCGGATGCCGAGTCGAGCGGCCGCCGTTCGCGAGCTTCTGCAACTTGGTTTGGCTGCAGCCGGGGCGTCGCAGGACACGACTGGCGTAAAATCTTCCAATATTGGATTGTTTGGGCGGGGAACCAACAGTCATGATGGCAAGGAAGAGTGACGTTTGAGGCGAGGTCGAACGGTGCCCACTAGGGTTGCCGAGCGCCAGGCGAGGAACGTTCTTCTGCGCTCGACGTCGGAAGTTGCCGTCGTCGAGCCTCTAAAGCGAATGAATCTGATGGTTACAGCGCCCCTCAGCCGCCGTGGGGGCCCCTCAGCTTCCACGTTTCCAAGAGTTCTTCTGCTTCGGGAAGCGTGAGATCCGCTTCACGTACCGGTCTCGATACGTCCGCCGTTCTAGTCAGTGTGTACCGGTCACCATTCTGTTCGACAGAGAACATCAGCTTCTTTGCGAGATCGTGGAGGTGAGCTTCGCGGTTCATGCTGCATTTCCTGATGTTCAGATTTCAGGCGGAAGATAGCCGTTGATCTCCAGGCCGATGCACGTCCCGACAAGGTTCGGAGTTGTCCAGGCCGTGGTCCAAGTCATTGAGTACGTCCCTTTTTGCGCTCCTGTGCAGGCATCGTGGCGCAGCACTCCGACAAGATGTAAAGCCGCAATCCGTTCCATTCCCGCTGGAGGCGCGAGAGGCGCGGAACAGGCACACGACACCGCCGTTCATCTGCAGAGACGCCGGCGGTAGGCCCGGCCAACGGAGGAGCGATATGGCGGGTCGGTACGTGGCTTTCAGTGGTCCCCATGGGCGGTTACGGCTATTCGCGGTAGTCGCTTGCACGGTTGCGCAGTTCAGCGTCCCGTCACTCGGTCAGGCGCAAAGCGCGCCGCCCGATACTTTCGGCGAAAATCCGAAGATGTCTAAGCCGGAGCAAAGTCTGCTTCCGGTCATCAAGTGGGCGCGCGCTGAAGGTTGGCCGCAAGGGACGATGCCCAAAGCCGGCGGCGGGCTCGCCGTAAAGGCGTTCGCGCGCGATCTCAAGCACCCCCGCTGGATCTACATTTTGCCGAATGGAGATGTGCTTGTCGCGGAGGCCGCCAGCGAGCCCGGTTCATCCTGGAGTCCGCGCGCAATTGCCCAAAACATGGTGATGCGCAGTGCAGGTTCGATTACCGAAAACGCCAACCGTATATCCATTTTACGCGACACCGACGGAGACGGTGTGGCCGACGAACATGGCGTGTTCCTCGAAAATCTCCGTCAGCCTTATGGGATGGCGCTGATCGGTGATCAGCTTTATGTGGCCAACACTGACAGTGTGGTCCGCTTTCCCTACAAGACCGGCGACAAGAAGATCACCGCAGAGGGCGAAAAGCTGATCGATCTGCCGGTCGGACATCACTGGACGCGCAATATCCTGCCGTCTCCTGATCAGTCGAAGCTCTACATCACTGTTGGATCAGGCAGTAACATCGGCGAAAATGGCATGGACATTGAGAAAGATCGCGCGACCATCTGGGAGCTCGATCTTGTCTCTGGCAAGCATCGCATCTTTGCGTCGGGCCTGCGGAACGCTAACGGCATGGCGATTGAGCCGAGCACCGGCGCGCTCTGGACCGTCGTCAATGAACGAGACGAAATAGGTGACGATCTGCCTCCGGATTATCTGACCTCGGTCAGGGAGGGCGGCTTCTACGGCTGGCCCTACAGCTATTGGGGCAAAAATGTCGACGAGCGCGTGCAGCCGCAACGGCCCGACCTCGTCGAGAAGTCAATCACGCCCGATTACGCGCTCGGTGGACATACGGCTTCGCTCGGACTTGCTTATTACGATGGGAAAGCGTTGCCGGCGCCGTTCAACAGAGGAATGTTTATCGGTCAGCACGGCTCCTGGAACCGATCGGATCTGAGCGGATATAAGGTCGTTTTTGTGCCGTTCAGCAATGGTAAGCCGGATGGATTACCGATTGATGTGCTCGCCGGGTTCTTGAGCGAGGACCATGCCAAAGCCTATGGCAGACCCGTCGGCGTCACGGTAACGCGAGAAGGTACGCTGCTTGTTGCCGATGATGTCGGCAACACGATCTGGCACGTCACGTCGAGCGAGGCGCCGGCCGGGTCCTCGCAGGGACCGTCGACCACAACATCCGGCTCGGGACAGCCCTAACAGGTATTGTTTGCAGTTTCATGCCTGTGTGTTGTTCGGTCTTGCCGTCTTCCGGCAGCGTCAGATCGCCTCCGCCCGGCGATCCTTGCCCTTTGGTATGTCCTTGTCCTTCGCGATAAAGCTGACTTCCCCATTGCCCTCAAGACACGCCATTTTCACCTCGGTAATGTCGGCGATACCCTGCTGGCGGGCCTGACTTCGCAATTCGTCCGGAGAGATCATCTGGCGCCGCATGTTCTCGAATAGCATCTTGCCGTCACGGACGAGTGGCAGCGGCGCGGGCTTGAGCAGCCAACTGAAAAAGCGACTGTGAAAACCGAGCCAGTCGAGCACAAAATCCCAGAATACGATCGTCAGGACGAGCGTGATCCCCTCGGTGATCGACTGATATTCCTTGGCGAAGGCGTTCTGCGCTGCGTCGGCGATGATAACGACGACGAGAATATCCGCGATTCCGATCGCCGAGGACTGGCGGCCGACGATGAACCTGAAGATCAGGAAAAGTCCGAGATACATCAGCGTGCCACGCACGACCATCTCGCCGATCGAGTGAGTCGGTGCGATCAATTCGCGCCATTCGATGTTGGTGAATGCGTCCAACATGTCTGCGACCTCTTTGCTGCGGGGTATATTGCCAAGCGGAAAGTTTGATTGCGGTTCCACCGGGCGATGGCGGCTGAACAGAGGTTGACCGCGGTGCACTGGCGGCGAAGCAGGGCCGGTTACGTCGATCCGCGGCAGCACTGTCGAACGCCAGGCTGAAGTCGCAGATAACTGCCGCGATGGGCTGCCCCAGGCGCATTCGCATCATTTTCGCCGCGCACCGGACATGGGCAGCGGCGTGTGGCGCATCATCACAACGTGAACGATCAGTTTTTATCCCCAAATGGGGATTGTGAATTAACGGGCCGCGCGCCTAGCTTCCAGCGTCCAACAGCCAGTCCGGGGGCGCCCGAATTGTCTGACGGACGTCATCAATCGTGGAAATCGTCCGGGGGGCGGTGAGCACGTCAGGGTGGATCACTGGGAAAGGGGGCACAACAGGGAGAAGCAAAATGGCGGTTATTGTTGGAACACCTGGTCCCGATAATCTCGTTGGTACAGCCCTTGCCGATCAAATCAGCGGACTGCAGGGCGATGACATCCTTACCGGGCTTGCGGGGGATGACCTGATCAGTGGCGGTGCCGGCAACGACACGATCGATGCTGGTTTGGGTAACGACACCGTCGATGCGGGCGCTGGAGACGATTCGGTCACCGGCGGCGACGGCGACGACACGATCAATGGTGGCGCCGGTAACGATCAGCTTAACGGCAATGCCGGGATCGATGTCATTCACGGCGATGCGGGGAATGACACCGTCGACGGTGGTGCGGGCGACGACCAGCTGTTCGGTGATGCCGGTGCCGATATCCTGCACGGTGCTGGTGGCAACGACGTTCTGGATGGCGGTGCCGGTGACGACACGCTCCATGGCGGCGACGGCAACGATACCCTTACCGGTGGCGCCGGTGATGATGCGCTCAACGG
>JAEYVN010000250.1 GCA_023431725.1 Pseudomonadota bacterium | reverse complement strand
ACCGATGACGCGATCACGCCGAGCGTTGCGAAATACATCGCATGGCGGTCGCGCGGGATCACCTGCGTCGAGATCGGCTCGGACGTCAGGTCCATCGCCTTGGCGACGTGCGCTTCCACGCGCGGGTCGATCTGCGCAAAGGTGCCGACGGCGCCGGAGATGGCGCAGGTGGCGATTTCCTTGCGGGCCGCAACCAAGCGTTCCTTGGCGCGGTCGAATTCGGCATAGGCTTGCGCGAGTTTCAGTCCGAACGTCACAGGCTCGGCATGGATGCCATGCGAGCGGCCGATGGTCGGCGTCAGCTTGTGTTCGAAGGCACGGCGCTTGAGAGCGGCCAGCAGGCGGTCGACATCGGCAATCAGGATATCCGTGGCCAGCGCCAGCTGGATGCTGAGGCAGGTGTCCAGCACGTCGGAGGACGTCATGCCCTGGTGCACGAAGCGGGCGTCGGGTCCGACGATCTCCGCAAGATGGGTCAGGAAGGCGATGACGTCGTGCTTCACCTCGGCTTCGATGGCATCGATGCGCGCCACGTCGAATGTCGCGGCTTCACCCTTTTCGCGGATCGTTTTGGCGGCCTCTTTCGGAATCTGGCCGATTTCCGCCATCGCTTCGGCGGCATGCGATTCGATTTCGAACCAGATGCGGAACCTCTGCTCGGGCGACCAGATGGCCGCCATTTCCGGCCGGGTGTAACGAGGGATCATGGGCTGCTCACGCTAGGTTTGTTGGCCGTCGCGTAACACGCCGCAGCCGCCCGGCAAACCCCGTCAGTGCCCGCCGATGGGCTTTTGCAACCGCTTTTCGGCCTCGGTCAGCGGTACAGCCCGTAGCTCTCCCATTTCTCCTCGGGAATGGGTTTGCCGATTTTGTAGGTGAAGGACGAGACCTTCATGCGGTCCGGAGTCGTCTTGCAGGCGAAAGAATACTGGTACCACTTGCCCTTGCTGCGGAAGGCGCCGCCATCTCCGGAGATGGTGTCGCCGCTGAGCTTGGGCTTTGAGATGGCATAGATCACCGCCCGGTCGGGCCGGTAGGGATTGTCGTCCTTATTGACCCTCGCCATCGTCTCCACTGCACAGACCTGCTCCAGACGGGTCGTCGGATCGAGATGCGACAAACTGCGATCGAAGCGCGAGCTGCCAGCGTAGGAGGGGGCCGCCACCACAAGCACGGCGGCGCAAATAGTCAGAGCAATCTGCTTCATGTCGGATTCCGGAAAATCATCTGATGATTTTTGGTGTCGGGACGATCTTATGGATGTTTTCTAGCTGTCTCCAATTGGTCGGCAGCGGCCCGCACATCGGCCAGGTCGCGGAAGCCGAGTTTGCCGGTGTAATCGACGCCCCGCATTTTTGTCGACATGTTTGAAGCGAAATACAGGTGCCCACTTTTGCCGCCTGCCGTCATGATTTCGAGGTGGTCGTCCATGCGATTGAACGGACACGAGACTGTGCCCGCGCGCGGCCCGGTCCGCACGATCAGGGCGCGGCGGTCGGTGATGGCATAGATCGTGTATTGCGTCTCGATGGCGAGGATGATCGGCGCCAGGATCATCGCCAGCCCGACGATTCCAAACGGGATCACGATCGCCAAGGAGGCGCGGCCGGCGAAAAACAGCCCGAAAATCGCGATGCACCAAGGAACGCCGATCCCCCACAGGAAGATCTTGTTGCGGATCGTCGTCCAGATATCCGGGCGCACCGCGTAGACGAGGCGTTCGCCCGGCTCGAGGTCGCTTTGGAGCAACGTCAGCGCATGAGCCGGCGCGATCACGCCGCTTCGCCGCGGGTCAAGGCGCCGGCATGGCGAATGGCGGAGATGTTGTTGCCATAGGCGGTCGGACCGCCCTTGAACACGGCAGAACCAGCCACCAGCACATTGGCGCCGGCCGCCACCACTTTCGGCGCGGTTTCGGCGGTGATGCCGCCATCGACTTCCAGATCGATCGGCCGTCCGGCGATCATGGAGCTGACGCGCGCGATTTTCTCGACTGCGGACGGGATGAAGGCCTGGCCGCCGAAGCCCGGATTGACCGACATCACCAGCACCAGATCGACGATGTCCAGCACGTATTCGATGCTGCTTTCCGGCGTCGCCGGGTTGATCGATACGCCGGCCTTCTTGCCGAGGTTGCGGATCGCCTGCAGCGAACGGTGCAAGTTGGGACCCGCCTCGGCGTGCACGGTAATGATGTCGCAGCCCGCCTTGGCAAAGGCTTCCAGGTGCGGATCGGCCGGCGCGATCATCAGATGCACGTCGAAGATCTTCTTTGAATGCGGCCGGATCGATTTGATCACGTCCGGACCGAACGTGATGTTGGGCACGAAATGCCCGTCCATGACGTCGAGATGGATCCAGTCGGCACCGGCGGCGTCGGCGTCGCGCACTTCCTGGCCGAGCTTCGAGAAATCCGATGCCAGAATGGATGGTGCAATCAAAAGCGGGCGGGGCATGTCTTCCTCGTCAAACCGTGCCTCGGCGAATCGTCAGCGGCCCGTCTAACACCCTCGCCGGGAGCGGGCAAACCCGTCGAACTCCGGGCCGGCCAGCCGCTTTCCTGCCTAACCGGCGACACACGCACCAAATATGGGCAGTGGCTTCGGGCCTGCACGAATCCGGCAAAGCACCTATATGGTCACGGCGCTTGTCTGGCTGTCGGACTTTTCCGCCGCGATTCCGCCGCGGGCTGTCACCGGGCAGTTCCCAGGCTATTTTTGAGGACGATATGGCTCGGACTGATGCAATTGTTCTTGGTGGCGGCGTTGTCGGTGTGTCCGCTGCGCTCCACCTTGCCAAACGTGGCCTCTCGGTGTCGCTGGTGGATCGAAAGCCGGTCGGCGAGGAAACATCCTACGGCAATGCCGGCATCATCGAAGGCAACACGTATTTTCCATATCCCTTTCCGCTGAAGATTTCCGCGCTGCTGAAGATCGCTTTCAAGCAGGCGCCGGAAGCCAATTATCATCTCTCCTATCTGGCAAAGCTCGCGCCGTGGCTGTTTGCCTATCTGCGGCATTCGCGCGGCGAGGCGATGTTCGAATTCGCCGAAAAGATGCGGCCGCTGTTTGCCGCCTCGATCGCCGAGCATGAACAGCTGATGCGCGAAGCCAATGCCGAGCGCTATCTGCGCACCAACGGCTGGCTGAAAATCTATCGCACGACGCAGGCTTTCAACGACGCCAAGCCCGATCTCGATGCCATCGCCGCGGCCGGGCTTGCCTTCGAGCCGCTGGATACGGCGGGCTCGATGGTGCTCGAGCCTGGTCTGTCGCCGGTGTTCGAGCGCGGCATCTTCTGGCCGCAGGCGGCGAGCGTCAGCAATCCGCTGGCGGTGACGCGCGCCTATGCCGATCGTTTTCGCGCGTTGGGTGGCGTCATCGTCACCGGCGATGCGCGTACGCTGCACCGGGCGGATGGCCGCTGGCGCGTCGATACGAGCGAGGGCCCCGTCGATGGCGCGCAGGCGGTGGTCGCGCTCGGGCCATGGGCACAGGATGTTCTCGATCCGCTCGGCATAAAACTGCCGCTGGAGGTCAAGCGCGGCTATCACCGCCACTTCAAGCCCAAGGGCAACAAGGGCCTCAACCGGCCGGTGCTCGATGCCGAAGTCGGCTATGCGATGGTGCCGATGGAGCAGGGCCTTCGCCTTACGACCGGTGCGGAATTCGCCTCGCGTGATGCGCCGCCGACGCCGGTGCAGTTCGATCGCCTGATGCCGCAGGCGCGTGAACTCTTTCCGATCGGCGAACCGGTGGAAGCCGAGCCGTGGATGGGACGCCGTCCGTGTTTTCCGGATTCAATGCCGGTGATCGGCGCGGCGCCGGGACAACCCAATCTCTGGCTCGATTACGGCCATGCGCATTGGGGGCTGACGCTCGGACCCGTCAGCGGGCGCCTGCTGGCCGAGATGATGACCGGCGAAACGCCGTTCACAGATCCCACGCCTTATCGTGCGGAGCGTTTTCTCAAATAGCGTTGCAGAGTTTGCCGAGCGCTAATGCCGCATAAGCTCGTTGTGCGGCAGGATTTCGTGGAAGTGATAGCGCCCGCGAATGGCGATGTTGAAGAACGCGCCTTTGGACGATGACGTGAGAAACGCATCATAGATCGACGGCGGCACATTCGCGTAGGCGTATTGGCGCCCCGAGATGAATGTGATGCGCAACTCGCGTTGTTCGTGCGCGTAGCTCGCATCTCGAATGGCCGAGGAGTCGGTCGCCTGTGTCGGCTGCGGAATTTCCTGCGAACGCATGACTATTTTCGCCTTCCTGACTTGGTATTTATTTCATGAACAACGCCGGCGAAAGAGCGCAGTTCGTCAGTACCGTCGGGATCGCGCGTAATGGTTTATCCGTCGAGTTTTAGGCGAATTTGTCTCGCCATGACGGCAACGTTCCATCGAAAGGCAATGCCGTTGCCTCGTAAACGCCGCGTGCGATCGCGCGCGCCAATACGTTGGCAGCGAGTGAGCCGAGGGTGGTGAGTGACATCAACGGATCTTCGAGCGGCTTTCGTCCCGTCGCAGCGGCAAAAACGGTATCGCCGTCCAGCGGCGTATGCACCGGATAGATTGCGCGCGCGCAGCCGGTCTGCGCCATCACGGCAAGACGATTGGCTTGTGCCGTGTTGAGGATCGCGTCGGTGGCGACAAGGGCGATGGTCGTCGCCTGACGCGCGCCGCCTTTGGTCGGAAACGCAAGATCGTTGGCGCGGAATTGCGCGGGCCATCCGCGTGCGCCGAACTCGCCATCGCGTTCGAACGGCGCCGCCCAGAAATGCGCGCCATCGCCGATGGTGACGGCGCCGACGGCGTTGACGATGACCAGCGCGCCGACCGTGTGACCTTCTTCCGTGGTGGCGGATGCAGAACCGATGCCGCCTTTCAGATTGACGACCGTCGCGCCCATGCCGCCGCCGACGCTGCCGAGCGCGAAATCCTCAGAGGCCGCCGCCGCGGCGCGATAGCCGAGGTCCCGATAGGGGGAATGCAGACCCCATTCCTTGTTCCCGCCGGCCAGCAGATCGAACACGATGGCGCCGGGTACGATCGGAACCAGGGCCGGACCGACAGCGAAGCCGCGTCCGTGTTCGCGCAACCACGCCTGCACGCCTGATGCCGCATCGAGGCCGAAGGCCGAGCCGCCCGACAGGGTGATGGCATCGACGCGATCGACGGTGCGCTCCGCAGCCAGCAACTCGGTCTCGCGCGTGCCGGGGCCGCCGCCGCGCAGATCGACCGATGCGACCGCCGGTTCGTCGAAGATGATCGCAGTCGATCCTGAACCCAGCGTTGCGTCATCCGCATGGCCGACCTTCAATCCAGCAACATCGGTGATGAGATTGCGCAAAGACATTCGAGCTTTCCCCGCTCGTCCCCGCGAAGGCGGGGACCCAGAAGCTAACATGCTGGATTCCCGCCTTCGCGGGAATGAGCGGAGAATGTAGCGGCAAAGTGCCAGACAACCACGATATGCGGTCACATCCCGGAGAGGCGAGGCTGCGCCGCTTGCATCGTGCGCGG
>JAEYVN010000176.1 GCA_023431725.1 Pseudomonadota bacterium | reverse complement strand
ATGCCGGCCTGCCGCATCTCCGCGCGCAAGGTTTGCGAGAGTGACAGAGCAGCGGCTTTGGACGCCGAGAATGTGCACTGCGACGGCAGCGAAGAGAGGGCGTAGATCGACAGAACATTGACCCAGGCGGTTGACGGCGCTGAGCCATCCGCGGCGCGCGCGCGCAACGCCGGTCCAAAGCTTTGCGCCAGCCGCATCAGGCCGAGATAATTGATCTCCATCTCTGCACGCGCCGTCTCGGTGCCGGGACGATCGGCAATGCCGGTGTTGCGATGGAATTCGGCATTGTTGATCAGGATGTCGACCTTGGCGCCGATCGAGGCCGCGAGATCCTGTACCGAGCGATTGTCGGTCAGTTCTAGTGGTACAACGGTGACGTTCGGCAATCCGGCGATAACGTCGAAGCCCGGCGCCTGCTTCCACGGCTCGGCGATGCCGGCCCAGATCATGTCGGCGCCGGCGGCGGCGAGTGCCTTGCAGAGCGCCTGACCGGTCGCGCTCTTGGCGTCGGTGACGAGGACTTTCCTCAATTTCGGATCGGAGGTCATCTCACGCAATATCCTGTCATCGGCCATGTTCGGTGTATCAGTAGCGGGCAGAGCAATCAGAACAGCCTGTCCGCTCTTGTCGAGGTGGGCGCGCACGCGCACGGGAGCGGGCGCGCACGGGCAATCGCCGTGCAGGTGCGCCAGAACCGTGATGTTCTCGTGCAGGCGCACGAGGCCGAGCCGCAGCGGCACAAGGTGGCGAAAATAGAGTTCGTTGCTGTGATGCAGCAGCGTGTCGGAGATCAGTTCGCCGCGGCCGTCGACCGGCGTCCACTCCAGCTTGATGGACAAACATGTTGTGCAGGCATCGCGCGGCGGATACTGGATCTGCCCGCAATCGTGACATTTCTGCAGTTCGAAGCGGCCTTCGGCGACGGCGGCCGACATCTGGATGGCGGCTCGGCTGCGCCCGCCGGGCGGCAGTGTCGGCAGCCGCAAGGGTATGATCGGATTGCGTTTTTGCGGGCGCTTGAGGGCGTCGGTCATGCTGTCAGGCCCGCCCCAGAATGGCCGCGCCGGTGCACAGCCCGCGGTCGTAATTGATCATTCCGAAGCCGCTCACCAGTCCATGTTTCACATCAGCAATCTGGGTCTTGCCGGCCTGGTCCGTGACCTGCCTAAGTGCTTGGACCAGCCCGAGAAAACCGCCCGCCGCACCGGCCTGGCCGACCGACAGTTGCCCGCCCGAGGTGTTGAAAGGCATCGTGCCGCCGATCGAAAAACTGTTGTCGCGGATGAACCTCGGCGCCTCGCCGTAGCCGCACAGATCAAGCCCCTCCATCTGCAAGGCGTTGATCACCGGGTAGTCGTCGTAAGCCTCGAAGAACTCCATGTCCTTCGGCCCGAGCGCCGCCTGAGCATAAAGATCGTCGCGATCTAGCATCCATCCGCCGCGATCCTGGATCGGATCATCCGGATATGCATTGTGCCGCTCGATGGTGCCGAGGATCCGGGCATAAGGCAGGCCGAGCTGCCGCGCGTGCTCCTCGCCCAGCACGAGGAAGCCTTCGGCGCCGGCGCACGGCATCACGCAGTCGAACAGCTTCAGCGGATCGGAGATCTCGCGCGCGTTGAGATACTGTTCCAGCGTCAGCGGCTTCTTGAACAGCGCCAGCGGATTGCGCAGCGCATTGTCGCGCTGGGCGACGCACAGCTTGCCGAAGTCTTCGGCCTTCGCGCCGAAGCGCTGCATGTAATGCTGCGTCAACAGCGCAAAGCTCGCATTCGGTCCGCCCGACCCGAGCGGATAAACGGCATCGCGTGCGAAGCGCGAGAAATTCGCGAGATTCTGCCGGAAGGAATCGACGTGATTGGTGTCGCCCGCAACGCAGGCGATGACATTGGCATCGCCATGCTGCACGGCGCGGGCCGCGCGCCGCAGCGCGATGATGCCGCTGGCGCCGCCAAAGGGCAGGTGATCGAGCCAGCGCGGGCTGAATCCCAGATGCTGCGTCAGCCCGACCGCCGTATCGGGAAACAGCGTGAAGCTGGAAACGCCAAGTCCGTCGATCTGGTCCTTCTTCAGGCCGGATGCTTTCAGCAAGGCCGCCAGCGCGCGCGCCAGAAACCAGTGCGCATCCTTCTCCGAATAACGAACGTAAGGAACCGTCACCGGCGCGGCGATGACCACGCCATCATATCCCGTGCGTGTCCGGCTCATGCAACAGGGGTTCCGTCGTCGTTGCGAATGAGCATGACGACCTTGCCGCGCACATGCCCCGTCTCGGATGCTTCATGCGCCGGTCGGAATTCGGTGATGGACATCGCTCTCTCCACAGCCGGACGCAACTGACCGGCATCCATCATCTGCAAGAGCGATTCCAGGATCTCTCGCTTGGGAAGGATCGGCGCTGTCTTGACGCTCACGCCATATTCAGCGCTTTGGTCCACGAACGGCGCTGCATTGAGGCAGACCATCAGCCCGCCGCGCTTCAGCACCTTGTAGCTCCGTGCATGCACGTCACCGCCCATGAGATCCAGCACGACATCGATGTCGCTGACCTGTGTTTCGAAAGGCGTACGATCATAAGCAATAGCTTGTGCGCCAAGCGATCTTACAAAATCGGCATTGCGTTGCGAGCAGGTGGCGAACACCTCCGCGCCACGCGCCCGCGCAATCTGGATTGCGAAGGTGCCGACGCCGCCGGCACCGGCATGCACCAGAACACGCATGCCTTTCGATACATTGGCAATATCGACCAGCGGAATCCATGCGCTCGTTCCGGCCAGCGGCACGGCTGCAGCATCAACGAACGATACGGATTTCGGCAGAACGGCAATGCCTGCTGCGGGCAATGCGATCCGCTCGGTCCAGGTGCCGTGACCACGCGGCGCAAAGAAAGCCACGCGCTTGTCAATCAATGAAGGATCGACGCCGGCGCCGATGCCACGCACGATGCCCGCGCCGTCGCGTCCGGTCGTCGCGGGAAAGGTCAGCGGGAAATTGGCGGCCACGTGTCCGGCACGTATCTTCCAGTCGACCGGATTGAGGCTGGCTGCATAAACATCCACCAGAACCTCGCCTTCGGCTGGATGCGGTTGCGGCGCGTTTCGCAGGTGCAGCACGCTGGCGCCGCCATAAGCATCAAACTGAACCGCGCGCATGCTGACTTTATCCTCACAGTCGACGTCTTATAGCCCAAAGCTGAGGCTTGACGGGCTAACAATTAAATACAGTATACTATTTCAAGCAAGGCTGGATACCGGGGCGTCCAGACCTTTGCGGTTAACGGCGGAGTACCGATGCAGAAACGGTCAGAGCCCTTTCCGGCAGCCACGTGCAAGGCGTTCTTCGTGCATAAAACCTGCACGCCGTGTTCGGGCTCATAGATATGCAAGTCGGACGCATCGCCTGGACATGTGTATTGGGCATGCAGCTTGCCATTCCATCGGAAGATCTCCGCATCCAACGGCTTAACCGTGAGACATTAGCCACGCAATAAATCTGGAGAGGGACGAGTTTATGGGCAAGATGAACGAACTGACCAAACGCGAGTTTGTGTCGCTGATGATGGGATTGCCGGCTACGGCATTTCTGCCGAAATTTGCCGGTGCGCAGTCCGCAGACACGCTCAATATCGCGTTTATGGCCGATATCCAGAGCTGGGATCCGACATCGGTCACGTTTCCGGTCGGTCAGTCCATTTACAAGTGCGTCTTCGACTCTCCGCTCCATTTTTCAGCCGATCAGAAGCTGCAGCCGCGCCAGATCACCTCGCGCAAATGGCTGGACGAAAACTCGACGCGACTCGAGATCACGCTGCGCGATGACCTCTTCTTCCACGACGGCTCGAAGCTGACCACGGAGGACGTGAAATACACATGGCTCACGCGCCCGCAGAAGGACAAGAAGCTGGCCATTGCCGGCATGCTTCAGGACCTCAAGGACGTTGAAATCATCTCGCCGACGCAGGCGGTGCTTGTCTATTCCAAGCCGTCGCCGTCCGCCGAATTCTATCTCGGATTCCTCGCCGTCTACATTCTTCCGAAGGCCTATCACGAGAAGGTCGGCGATGAAGGCTTCGTGGCGAAGCCGATCGGCGCGGGTCCTTACAAGCTGGTCGATTATCAGCGCGGGTCGCGGATCGTGCTGGAAGCCTTCGACAAGTATTGGGGCGGTGCGCCATCGATCAAGAATGTGACCTTCCAGGCGTTGCCGGAGGCTTCAACGCGCGTGGCCGCGATCGAATCCGGCCGCGTCGATGTCGCCGTTCAGCTGCCGTTCCGCGAAGCGGTCCGCCTGCAGAGCAAGCCCGATCTTTCGGTCAATCTCTATCCGCAAGCCGAAATCTACATGTTGCAGATTCCGAGCTATGTGGACGCCTATCAGAACAAGGATGTCCGCAACGCGCTGCATATGGCGATCGACAAGGCCGCTCTGGCAAAGGCGTTCTTCAACAATGTCGCCAAGCCCCTGCAGGTGCTGGCGACGCCAGGCTCGAGCGGCGATGTTCCGGGCTTCACCGTTCCGTTCGATCGCAAGCGTGCGACCGAGCTGATGGCGAAGGCGGGCTTCAGCAAGGCGAAGCC
>JAEYVN010000163.1 GCA_023431725.1 Pseudomonadota bacterium | reverse complement strand
CGCCTGGTAATAGTAGCGGTTCAGCGCCCAGGCCTGCACCTGCCCTTTGGTGCATTGGCCCGAATGCAACAGATGATGAAACGGATGCAGACGATGATAGCGGCGCGCACCAATATCGCGCAGGGCCGCTTCCAGTTCGTCGGGCTGCATCAGTTTCATGGCCTGCCACTCTCGTGTCCCGGACGCGGTGCGGCGCGCAAGCGATGCACCGCTGAGCCGGGACCCAACCTTAAAACGGCTTGAAATGGGTCCCGGTTCTGCAACGCACCATTCCACGATGCGCTGCGCCCGGGACACTGCAACGGGCATCTCACAACACGATCTCCATGCCGTCATAGGCCACTTCAAATCCCGCCGCCTCGACCTTGCGGCGCTGCGGCGAGCCGTCGATCAGGACCGGATTGGTGTTGTTGATGTGGATGAAAATGCGGCGCGCGCTGAATGGCGACAACGCGGCGAGCGATCCGCTCTCGCCGTCGATCGGCATGTGGCCCATGCGCAGGCCGGTCTTCACGCCGGTTCCCGACGCAATCATCTCGTCATCCGAGAACAAGGTCCCATCAAACAGCACGACATCGGCGCGCGACAGCCGCTCGTGCATGCCCGGCGTCACGGCCGCCGCGCCGGGAATGAAAAGGAGCCGCTTGCCGGCACTTTCGATCTCGACACCGATATTCACGGCGCTCTCCCCGATCTCCGGATTTTCGCCTTCCAGATAGAGCGGCATCTTGCCGGGCACGGTGAAGATTTCCACCCTCAGGTCGTCCAGCGGCGAAAAGCTCTCACCTAAGGAAACAGCGCAGCGCTTCACATCATCCGGATGCAAAGCGGAAAAGATCGGATTATCCGCCACCGCCGCATGCGTTGCCGCCGTCGCATACAGCTTGAACGGCTGGCGCTCGCGCAGCGTCAGCAATCCGCTGCATTGGTCGATTTCGGCGCCCGTCAACAATACGGCGGTAATCGGCGAATGGCGGAGCGGCGTTTTTGGTTGCAGCGCAGCATACTGGAGGATCTGCGACCGCAGGTCGGGCGAGGCATTACAGAGCAGCCATCGCGTACCATCCACCGATACAGCAACGCTGGCCTGCGTCCGCGGCGTCACGCGGGGATCGCCCGCCCACGCCAGCGCGCAGACGGGACACCGGCAATTCCATTGGGGAAAGCCGCCCCCGGCCGCCGCTCCGAGAACGAGCGCCGTGAGGCGGGCCATGGCGGACTGCTCTTTGACTTAAATCAGAGCAAAATCAGAATTCAGGCGGCAAATAACCGTTGATTTCGAGGCCGATGCAGATCTCGACAAGGGTCGGGGTCGTCCAAGCCATTTTACGCGTCCTTTCCATCCAAAACGGGCGCTGATGATCCATCTTAACGCCGGAAGCAGGAGAAAGTCACCGGACTCCGCGTCGCATATACCACATTCAACCATTTCCAGCTTGACGCTGAACTACGCCACCCGGTTAAAGTCCGGTAACGCCACGAAATTCGAGCGCACATAATAAGCGCCATTCCGATCGGGAGAAGCTCATGACTTACGTGACTGAAGAGAACCTGACCGACCTCGCGGTCGAGCGCTGGAGCAACATTCCGGACCCGCGCCTGCGCCAGATCATGATGTCACTGGTGAAGAACCTTCACGCGTTTGTACGCGATGTCGAACCGACGCCGCAGGAATGGTTCGCCGCGATCGACTGGCTGACCCGCACCGGCCAGATCTGCGACGCCAAGCGCCAGGAATTCATTCTCGCCTCGGACGTGCTCGGCGTCTCGATGCTGGTCGACTCGATCAACAATCGCGCCCCCGGCGCGGCCACGCCCTCGACCGTTGAAGGTCCGTTCCATATCCCGAATTCGCCGGAAGTGGCCGATGGCGGCAACATGGCGGACGGCGCGCCCGGCATCCCCTGCTTCATCACCGGCAAGATCACCGATCTCGACGGTAAGCCGATCGCCGGCGCCATGCTCGACATGTGGCAGACCGACGGCGACGGCCTCTATGAGGCGCAGATCGAAGGTGCCGAGGGCTATATGCGCGGCATCTATCATTCCAATCCGGACGGCAGCTATTCGGTCCGCACCGTCGCACCGATCGGCTACACCATTCCGATGGATGGGCCGATCGGCGAAGTGATGCGCAAGACCCGGATCAGCCACATGCGCCCGGCGCACGTGCACTTCCACATCGCCGCGCCCGGCTTCAAGAGCTTGACCACCCATCTGTTCCAGAAGGGTTGTGAATTCATCGACACCGATGTGGTGTTCGGCGTGAAGGAAGCGCTGATCGTCGAATTCATCGAGCGTCCGGCCGGCAAGGCGCCGAATGGCGATATCGTCGATCGGCCGTTCTATGAAGTGAAATACGACTTCAAGCTGGCCAAGGCCGCCGCCGCGCAGAAGGCGGCTTAAGACATGGTCGCCCCCGCGCAAGCGGGGGCCCATAACCACGACTGGTTATTTTGATGTTCGTCTGAGATTGCTGCGCAATCGAAGCGTTTCGGCGTATGGGTCCCCGCCTTCGCGGGGACGACCCGGTGTGAGATTTACTCCCGGCCCCACACGATCATCTCGCGCCCGGCGCGACCGCACCAGTTCTCCCAGGCGCGGTCGATCGTGAACGATGCGGTGCGGGAGATGATCGCATCGACCTCGCCCTTGGTCAGATATTTTACATCGCCAAGCGCCATGCTCTGCATCTGCAGTTTGGAATTCAGTTCCAGATAGCAGGAGATGAACACCGCTTCGCGGATCGAGCGGCCGACCACGACAGCGCCGTGACCGCGCATCAGCGCCGTGCGTCCTTCGCCGACCATCGCGGCGAGATCGCGCCCCATGGTCATGTCGGTGACCAGCAAGGCGGTATCGCCGAACTTTGTCTGCGTATCCCACACCGGCACGTCATGCCCGATCGACGCGCACATATGCATGATCGGCTTCAGCGTCTTGCCGGTGACACCGAATGGAATGACGCTCGGCGAGTGATTATGCACGACCGACTGCACCTCCGGCCGCGCCTCGTAGATGGCACCATGAATGAACCGTTCGAGATAGGGTTTGCGCTCATCGGC
>JAEYVN010000153.1 GCA_023431725.1 Pseudomonadota bacterium | reverse complement strand
GACGATACCCACCGCCATGCCGTTGCGACGCTTCACGAGGCTCGAAATGGTCTCGACCTTAGGATCATCGAACGGATTGATCGAACGATCCGCATAGACACCCAGCGCCTGCGCCGCCGTCTTGTGGCCGGTGGCATAGGCACTCGCGGAATTGGCCGAGTCGGTGATGATCGAATCCGTGCCGGCGGTCGAGACCAGCGCCATGTGCGGCATGTCATCCATCGCCAGCTTGCCGAATGCCTTGCCTTCGGCAATGCCCCTGGACAGCACCCGCGCCGCCACGCGATGCGCGAGCGAAAGCCCGTCGCCGATCAGCAGGATGACATTCTTCGCCTTGCGTTCCGGCGCGTCATAAACATGCCAGGTGAGGTCGCGTGTCGACGACGGCGCCGACACGTTGATCGCATAGGTGCCCGGCTTATCGATGGTGACGTCACGCAGCACCAGCGCGGAAAGATCCTTGCCGTCTTCCTTGTCGATGAATTGAATTGGCTGGCCGAGCGCTTGCGCAGCATCGACGCCGTTCACCGTGACCTTGACATCGGCCGCGCTGACAAGCCCCGGAAATTCGACCTTCACATCGAAGCGCGACCCGGCAAGGATGTCGGCGCGGTCCACAGGATAGACGGTCTGAGCAAAAGCCGTTGTCGTGAGGACGAATATCGCGGCGACGGACAGGAATATCCGGTGCTTCAGGAATATCCGGTGCATGGTGTGAGCCCTTTCAGCGTCAAAAGCACGCCAGCGCTTCATGACCGCGATATTGCAGCGTTCGATAATCCGATCATGATGCGGCTTTCGTCGTCGATGTCGAGCCGGCGCATGCCGTGTTACGCTGCATTGCAAAATACCAGCGCGTCATATTTAGCGACATCTGTACGCGGATTAATGAATTTGCCGCGTCGACGACATGATGTCGCCGCAACAGCGCTTATTCACTGCGCATACTCATTCCGACCGCAGCCATGCGGTACGGGACAAGACTCCAAAAAGGCATGCGCCTTCCTTCCCCCATGTGCCTTTCCACAAGAAGCGAGCTGATAATGCGATTGAAGATTTTTCTCCTGGCCAGCGTAGCCGTACCTGCGCTGACGCTGACCTTGCCTGCGGCGGCCACCGAAACGGACAGGCTGCTGCAGCTGGCACAGGCCCCGGCCGATCAGGAGAAAAAGCCGGCCCCAGGCGCAAAGCCAGCCCCGGGCGCCAAGCCAGCTCCCCCGGCCGCACGGCCGGCTTCCCCCGCCGCTGCCCCTGCGCCAAAAGCACCGCCGCCCCCGGCAGCAGCAAGGCCGGCACCACCGCCGCCCGCAGCCACTCAGCAGCGACCCCAGCCACAGGCCACGCCGCCGGCCGCACGTCCGACGCCGCCTGCCGCTCAGACACAACAGCCGCCGGCGCGACAAGAGCGTCAGGAACAGCGCCAGCAGCAACGTCAGGAAATGCGGCAAGAGCGCCAGGAATTGCGCCAGGAGCAACGGCAGGACCGTCGCGACACGCAGCGCGAGCAGCGTCAGGCGCCACAGGCACCGGCCGCTCAACCCGCGCCCGCAACCCAGCCGACCCAGGCGCCGACGGCTCGCCCCGCGCAACCGCCTGCGACGCAGCCTGTGCCGCCGGCCGCCAATCAGCGGCAGGATTCTCGTCAAGACCGCCGGCAGGACAATCGGCAGGACAATCGGCAAGACAATCGTCAGGAGCGCCGCGACTCGCAGCGCCCGGCCCCGCAAACGCCGACGACGGAAACACCAAAACCGGTAGCACCCGCTCCGCAGGCGCCGACCGCTCAGCCGGCCACGCCCGCTGCTCCGCCCGCACCGCAGGCGCCGGCAGCGCGCCAGGCACCCGCGCCGACGACACAGCCGGTCCCGCCCGCTGCCAATCAGCGTCCGGACATGCGTGATGATCGTCGCGACCAGCGTCAGGATTCACGGCAGGATCGCCGCGACGACCGACGTGACACCCGCCGGCTCGAGGATCTGCGCAACGAACGGCAGGAGAGCCGTGAGGGCAACCGGACGATCATTCGCGAAGGTAATCGCACCATCATCCGCGATGGCAACACGACCATCATCCGCCGTGACGAAGGCTCGCGCTTCCGCCGGTTCGGCGGCGACATCCGCGAGCAGCGCGTCGGCAGTGAGCTGCGCACGATCGCGGTCGGCCCCGGCGGACGTCAGGTCGTCACCGTGACCGATAGCAACGGCCGTCTGTTGCGGCGCTCGCGCCTCGTCAACGGCCGCGAAGTGGTGATCATCGACAACCGGCCGCGGGGTGGCCGCGCGGCGACCGCATTCGCGGTGGCGTTGCCGGCTCTGGCGCTTGGCGCACTCGCCATTCCGCGTGACCGTTACATCGTCGAAGCGGAGAGCGCACCGCCGGAATACATCTATGGTGCGCTGATGGCGCCGCCGGTCGAGGCGCTGCCACGCGCCTATACGCTGGACGAAATCCGCTATAGCCCGGAAGTGCGCAACCGCATGCCGCGCATCGATCTGGATACCGTGACCTTCGCCACCGGATCATGGGAAGTGTCGCCGGATCAATACAATCGGCTGGCCCCGATTGCCGAAGGCATCAGGCGCGCGGTGGCGCAAAATCCAAACGAGGTGTTCCTGATCGAAGGTCACACCGACGCCGTCGGAAGCGATGAAGACAATCTGTCGCTGTCCGATCGCCGTGCGGAATCGGTCGCGGTGATTCTCACCGACGAATTCCAGATCCCGCCGGAGAACCTGACCACGCAAGGTTATGGCGAGCAGCAACTGAAAGTGCCGACCGAGGCGCCGGAACGCGCCAATCGCCGCGTCACCGTGCGTCGTATCACACCGCTGCTGCAGCAGGGTCAGCTCGACGCCGGCGCACCGCCGCCGCCGCAATAACGCGTGTCGTTCTTAACCTCCCCCCTTCAGGGGAGGGAGTCGAGAGCGAACTGCATTTTACAAAAGCAAATGGCCGGGCATTGCCCGGCCATTTTTTTGTTCGTCATTGCCAGGCTTGACCCGGCAATCCCGCTTAGGCGGCATGGTGCCTCACTAAGCGGGATGCCCGCGACAAGCGCGGGCATGACGATTGTTTCTTACAGCCCGCGCTTCTTCTTGCGCTGGCCGAGCGTGCGCAGACGCAATGCGTTCAGGCGGATGAAGCCTTCCGCGTCGCGATGATCGTAGGCAACCGCACCTTCCTCGAAGGTGACGAGCTCCTGATCGTAGAGCGAGTACGGCGACTCGCGGCCGATCACCCAGGCGCTGCCCTTGTAGAGCTTCAGCGTCACGCGACCGGTGACATGCTCCTGCGACTTGTCGATCAGCGCCTGCAGCATCTCGCGCTCCGGCGTGAACCAGAAGCCGTTGTAGATCAGCTCGGCGTATTTCGGCATCAGCTCATCCTTGAGATGGCCGGCGCCACGGTCGAGCGTGATGCTCTCGATGCCACGATGCGCGACGAGCAGGATGGAGCCGCCCGGCGTCTCATACATGCCGCGCGACTTCATGCCGACGAAACGATTCTCGACGAGATCGAGACGACCGATGCCGTTCAGCTTGCCGAGATCGTTCAGCGCCTTCAGCAGTGTCGCCGGCGACATCTTCTTGCCATCGATGGCGACCGGATCGCCCTTCTCGAAATCGATGGTGATGACGGTCGGCTTGTCCGGCGCCGTTTCCGGGCTGTCGGTGCGCGAATAGACATAATCCGGCACTTCCTGCGACGGATCTTCCAGCACTTTGCCTTCGGAGGATGCGTGCAGCAGGTTGGCATCGACCGAGAATGGCGCTTCACCGCGCTTGTCC
>JAEYVN010000133.1 GCA_023431725.1 Pseudomonadota bacterium | reverse complement strand
GGATTTAACCGCGTAAATTTCGCTTAACACGGTATTAAGCGAAACTCTCGACACTGCCCCGAAACGGCACAGTGATGCCGCTATTCAGCGCGTCGAGAGAGTTCATGTCCGAGTGCATCCTTGTTGTCGATGACGATCCGGTCCAGCGTCGCCTGCTCGAAAACATGGTGCGCAAGTTTGGTTACGACGTGATCCTCGCTGAAGGCGGCGAGGAAGCGCTGCGCATCCTGAGCGGCGACACCCGCATCGATGGCATGATCCTCGATCTGGTGATGCCCGATCTTGACGGACTTGGCCTGCTCTCGCGTATGCGCAGCGACGGCATCTCGATCCCGGTCATCGTGCAGACTGCTCATGGCGGCATCGACAATGTCATTTCCGCCATGCGGGCCGGCGCATCCGACTTCGTCGTCAAGCCGGCGAGCCCGGAACGCCTGCAGGTCTCGTTGAAGAACGCGCTCAACACCAGCGCACTCGCCGGAGAATTGCAGCGGATCAAGCGCAGCCAGTCCGGCACGCTGAGCTTTCGCGACATCGTCACCCGCAGCGACATCATGCGGGCGGTTCTGAACCAGGCGCAAAAAGCCGCCTCGTCGACGATCCCGGTGCTGATCGAAGGTGAATCCGGCGTCGGCAAGGAACTGGTCGCACGCGCCATCCATGGCAGCGGTGACCGCCGCGCCAAGCCTTTCGTAGCCGTGAACTGCGGCGCGATTCCTGACAACCTCGTCGAGTCGATCCTGTTCGGCCACGAGCGTGGCGCCTTCACCGGCGCGACCGAAAAGCATGTCGGCAAATTCGCCGAAGCCCATGGCGGCACGCTGTTCCTCGACGAAGTGGGCGAATTGCCCCCTTCCGCTCAGGTGAAGCTGCTGCGGGCGCTTCAGGAAGGCGAGATCGAACCGGTGGGCGCACGCCGCAGCATACCGGTGGATGTGCGGGTGATGTCGGCCACCAATCGCAACCTGATGGCCGATGTGCGTGCCGGCCGGTTCCGCGAGGACCTGTTCTACCGGCTCCATGTCTTCCCGCTTTCGGTACCGCCGCTGCGCCACCGTCCTGAGGATATCCCGGACTTGATCCGCCACTTCCTCGCGCGCTTCTCCGCGGAGGAGGGAAAGCCCATCAAGACGGTGTCAGGCGACGCATTGGCGTTGCTGCGAAGCCTGCGGTGGCCCGGCAACGTCCGCCAGCTTGAGAACGCGGTCTTCCGTGCCGTCGTCCTTGCGGAAGGCGACGACGTTGGTCTGCGCGAGTTCCCGCAATTCGCCAATCACGAGGCCGATGAGGGTTCCGCCGCGTCACTGGTTCCGGACCATGGCCGGGCACCCGAAGATCTCATGATCGAGACCATGCCAGCCTTCCACCCCAATCACCTGGCTCTGCTGGACGGCGATCACCTGCGGCCGCTGGAGGAACTGGAGGCCGATATCATCCGCTACGCCATCGCCCATTACCGCGGGCAGATGTCGGAAGTGGCCCGCCGCCTGCAAATCGGACGTTCGACCCTCTATCGCAAGCTCGAGGGTCTCGGCCTGTCCGACCCGGAAAAAACCAAGCGCTCCGACGCCGTGTCCGCCGAGTAACAATCCCCGGCAATAACGCGTCGAACCTCGCGTTATTGCCGCAGCAGCATTGATTGGCCACAAAATTTCGCATCTCTTGCAGCACATCAGGTTATGCTGCCCGACACGCGATAAACCCGTCGTCCTTCGGGAATTGGCTGAGGAGAATGTAATGCGCGGCCCCCTATTCGACCGCATTCTGGCGAGCAGCGCGCTCGCTCTGGTGCTCGGAGTTTCTGTTCCCGCGTATTCACAATCCGTCGATCCGCAAGAAAAAGCCAACGTCGAATCGCGCATTCCGGTGCCGGACACGACGCTGCCCCCGCCGCCGCAAGCGACGGATGTGATGACGCCGCTGCCGGCCAATACCGGCTCGGTGAATGCTGCTCCCGCCGATATCGCGACCCAGCCGGCGAATCAGGCATCCACACCGGCGCCCGCTCCGGCTGCTGAAGCACCGGCCAGCGAGCCCGCGCCGGCTGCTACGGCTGCCCCGACCCCGGCGCCGGCCAGCGAACCGGCTGCTCCGTCCACAGCGACTGCTCCGGCTGCCGCACCGGCGGCTCCGACGGCCGCAATTCCTGCCCCCGCCAAGGCGGCCGAGATCGATCCGGCCTTCACCGACAAGCTGCGCGATTTGCTCACCACCAAGAACGCCAGCCGCTATTTCGCGCGCCCGGCCGAGCGCGCCGCCGCCGAAGCCTTCTACAAGGAGCGCAACTACGCGCCGGTCTGGACCGACGGCCAGAAGCAGACCGCCCGCGGTGCCGCCGCCGTCGCCTATCTGCAGACCGTCGATGCCGACGGCATGGAGCCGGCGGATTATCCGGCGCCGAGCTTCAAGGCCGGCGATCTCGATGCGCTCGCCGAAGCCGAATTGCGGCTGACCGGCGAATTGCTGGAATACGCGCGCCATGCCTCGATCGGCCGCGTGCATTATTCGCGCATCAGCAACGACATCGGCTTCGAACTCAACACGCCGGAACCGGCCGAGGTGCTGGCGAATGTGTCCGGCAGCGACAATCTCAAGCAGGCGCTGGATTCCTATCAGCCGCAGCATCCGCAATACAAAAAGCTGAAGGCCAAGCTCGCCGAAGCGCGCGGCAAGAGCGCGGCGCCGACCGAAGAGGTCGTCCGCATTCCCGATGGCGGCAAGTTCAGGGTCGATGCCGAAGATTCCCGCGTGCCGCTGCTGCGCAAGCGCCTGAAGGTCGCCGGCGATGCCAGCAACCCGGTCTATGACAAGGATGTCGTGGAGGCGGTGAAGAAGTTCCAGCAGGGTGCCGGTCTCAGCGCCGACGGTGTCGTCGGCCCTGCCACGATCCGTGCGCTGAACGGCGTGCAGAAGCGCGAACGCACGGCCGACATCATTGCCGCCAACATGGAGCGCTGGCGCTGGATGCCGCGCGACCTCGGCAAGAACTACGTGATGCTCAATATCCCCGAGTATCGCATGCGCCTGTACAAGGATCAGCAGCTTTACTGGGAAACCAAGGTCGTGGTCGGCAAGCCGAGCCAGGCGACGCCGCTGATGACCGGCTCGATGAAGTTCATCACGGTCAATCCGACCTGGAACGTGCCGCCGTCGATCATTGCCAAGGAATACCTGCCGGCGGTCCGCCAGGATCCGGGCGTGCTCGAACGCATGGGCCTGCGCATGGAGCAAAAGAGCGACGGCACCGTGCGCATCTATCAGCCGCCGGGCGACCGCAATGCGCTCGGCCGCATCCGCTTCAACTTCCCCAACAAGTTCCTCGTCTATCAGCACGACACGCCGGACAAGCACCTGTTCGCCCATGACAAGCGCGCCTACAGCCATGGCTGTATGCGGGTCGAAAATCCGCTCATGTATGGCGAGAAGGTCCTGTCGCTGGTGATGCCCAACGAGAAGTACACGGCGGAAAGACTGCGCTCGATGTACGGCCCGTCGGAAATCAACATCAACTTCCCGACGCAGCTGCCGGTCCACCTGACCTATCAGACCGCGTTCGTGGATGATGCCGGCAACCTGCAGATCCGCGACGACATCTACAGCCTCGATGCCCGTTACTTCGCCATCGTGCGCGGTGACGAGCGGCGGGTCGCCGACGTCGCCACCCCGCGGGCGCCGACCGGAACCAACATCAGCCAGGACCAGCTTCGCTTCGAGGGGGCCCGCGAGGCCCGCGACGCGAGCCCGTTCTCGGACTGGTTCCAATCGCGCCAGGCCTCCAATGGCCCGAACGCACGCCGCGGCCAGCAGCAGGTCAACGGTCCGCAGGACTTTTTCAGCCGCCTGTTCCGCTGAGGACCAGCAAGGGGCCGCATGGCCCATTGGCCGACCATTCAGGCCGCCCGTTAACCATGCCGGTTAACGGGCGGCCTTCGCTATGGAGGCCAGGCCATTTTTTGCCATACTCTTTGCCTATCACGAACGCTTGAAGTTGTCGGGGGACAATAATCTCACGTTAACTCCACTCAGTAACACTGCGTTCACCATGGCCGCGGGGTCCCGCGGCATCAGCGTTCATTCGTCATCAGTAGGATCGTTCGTGCCAGTCGGTAACGCGCGCAAGGCCAAAGTCCTGACCGCAAGCCGGGTCACGCAGTGCGTGGCGATCGCCGCGACCCTGACGATCATCAGTGCAGACAACCTGAACACGGCCGTCGCCAATGGCGACACCCGCACCATTTCTCTGCATCACACCCACCGCGGCGATGACGTCACGGTCACCTTCAAGCGCAATGGGCGCTATGACGAAGACGGCCTGAAAAAGCTCAATCATTTCTTGCGCGACTGGCGCACCGACGACGTCACCACCATGGATCCGCAGTTGTTCGATGCGGTCTGGGAAGTGTCCCGCGAATTCGGAACCGACAAGAAAATACACATCATTTCGTCCTATCGCTCGCCGCGCACCAACGAAATGCTGCGCAAGCGCTCAACATCCAGCGGTGTCGCGCGCCACAGCCTGCATACGCAGGGCAAGGCGATGGACTTCTTCATCCCTGGCGTCTCGCTGGACAAAATTCGCGAAGCCGGCCTGCGGCTGCAGCGCGGCGGCGTCGGCTTCTACCCGACCTCCGGATCGCCATTCGTGCATATGGACGTCGGCAATGTCCGCCATTGGCCGAGGATGACCCGCGATCAGCTGGCGCGCGTATTCCCCAATGGTCGTACGGTCCACCTCCCGACCGACGGCAAACCGCTGGCCGGTTTCGCTCTGGCCCAGGCCGATCTCGAGAAACGCGCCTCCTCGCCGTCCGCTCGGGAGGCCACCCGCCTCGCCAGCGCCGAGGCCAAGAAGCCGAACGCCCTCACTCGCCTGTTCGCCAGCATCTCCAAGAAGCAGCCGGCGGTCGAAGAGGACAATACGGAAACCACCGCCGCAACGTCGACCCAGGTAGCTTCGGCAAGCAGCGCGCGTGACAATATCTTTACCGGGGCTGATGCAAGCCGCTCGCGAGCCGCACAGCCGGCTCTTGTCGCGGTCGCTGCTGCTCCGGTGCCCATGCCTAAATCGCGCCCCGCAGCCGCCGGCCGCATGGTCGTGGCCGCTGTCGCATCGGCGGCTAACGATCCGGCGCAGAGTTCCTATTCGCTGGCCTCGAACACGCCGAATGACATCATCCTGTCGCGCGGCTACTGGCAAGGACTGCCGGACGCTCCGGCCGATCATTCGGCCGCCCGCCGTCGCGGCGTTTCGACCGCGTCCGCAGACACCACGACCGGCAGCATCGGCCCCTTTGCTGCACCTCCGGGCTACGGTTCCGACAAGTTCCAGCAGTCATCGCTCTCGTACGCCCGGCAGACGGAACCTGAGGCAGACGCTGCCTATCGCACCAAATCAGGTTCAATCCCTCGCGCAGCCGCTGTTGCGGCGAATACGACAATCGCCTCGAAGGCCGGGCCCAATGTTCCGACCGAGGTCGTCTCCGGCCCGACGCACGTGATGGACGCACGCGAAATCGAACAACGACGTTGGGACGGACCGTGGATGCGCGCGCTGATCATGACCCCGAGCGTCGAGCGCTTCATGAATACGACTCTCTACGGCGGACAGGATTTCCGCCACCTCCAACCGATGCTCCGCAAGCCCACCGAGATGGTTCTGATGGCTTTCTCGACGTCGGATTTCACATCCGGCCCGACATATGGGCGCTTCGAGGGACGGGCGATCGAATTCATCGCCACCGCGACCTTCACACCGCTTTCGACGGCGTCGCGCTAGCGCACCATCCGGCTTATCGAAGTCGATGAATCGTACCGTCCGGTCCGGCTCAGGCCGTGCGATGATGATGATACTGCTTCAGACGGAACGCGAGGGCGATATTGACGATGCCGCTCAGCACCGCGAACCAGGCGATCAGCCAGACAAGCGCCAATGCGCCCGTTCCCGGCTGAGCGAACAGGATCAGACCGAAGACGATCGCCAGGACACCGCTCAGCACAAGCAGCCATTCGCCTTCAATTTCCTTGCGCAGGCGGACAGCACCGACGATCTGCATCACGCCGGTGACGACCGCCCAGGCGGCAACGAACATAAGCAGCACGAAGGTCGTAATGCCGGGCCAGGCGAACGTCATGACGCCTGCTGCGATGCCGGCTAGGCCGACAATAGCGAGCCACCAGCGCGGGCCTGTCATCGATGGCACCCGCCCCGAAATTGCGGCCCAAAGAGCGAGAACTCCGTCCACCAGGGCATACGCGCCCCATAGCAGGACAAGGGTCAGAAGCGTGATGCCAGGCCAGAAGAAGGCAAGGACACCGAAGATGATCGCGGCAACACCACGAAACAGCAGAAGCCACCAATTGTCGGCCAATGCGCGAAGAAGCAGAACATTCTGGAGAGGCGAACCCGGTCCGGTCGGAGCATGCATGCTGGTCATGACTGACCTCCTTTGGGCAGATGGCCGTTAGAAATAACTGTTCGTGTGGGCAGGAGTTCCGAACGCGCGGGACGAGTGACGTCCGCGTTTCGATCGAATGCGCGTCTACAAATTTCAACACGCGACGCTGTTTCCCGGCCCGACGACAGCGAGCCTTGCGTCATGCAAAGAATGCTTCTTCCAAAGAATGCATCTTCGCTGATTTTTTCACTGCGCCAAATCGATGGCTGCGCATGCCGTCAAAATTTATCCCATTCGTCCGCGCACCCGGCGCAGCTACGAAAAGAAGAAGTACCAAATCAGGAAGGAAGCGAACCCGAGCCAACCGAGAGCTGCAAAGCCCAGCAGAACGGAAAAGACCGCGAGATAAAATCGATCGATATATTTCTCGCGTCTGTCGCGTCGCGATGCCGGGCCCCTCTCGCCAATCGGAATTCCATAGTTACGCCGAACGCTGGACATCAAACCAAGTCCGTATTTCAAGGGTGGCCTCACGGATGCATGCAATGCCCGCGATCTAGATTCGCCTTGCCATATATCGGGCATCCAGCCCTTTCCACTGCCCACTCAGCCTTGGCCGAGGCGCACACAGATTCAATCTATATTGATGCCACATAAATGACGCTCGATTTTCCGAAGGCGTCGCCAGATATTCATTGAAGTATTCACGCCACCGGTGACGGCCATTCTCGTCGATCCCGTAGTACAACCGGCGCTCCTCGCCCGCGCAAAAGCTGCTCACATTATCGAATACAGCAAAGCAGTCCGAGCAGTACCAGACGTGCTCAACATCATCCGACGAAACAAAATTCGAGACGACAGGAGCAACAACAAGATCACCACAGTTCAAGCAACGCATCGGCATCGGCTTCTCCCTGCTAGGAGCGGCCATTTAACCAACATCACCATCATAGTCATGATCTAAATCAACACTGATCGAATCAAATGATCATCGATTCGTTTTTGATGGTTCATCATCAGCATACGAGTTCGAAATTGTAGCTGTGACGTTACAAATTTGCGGCGTCCCGCGAATGCACTTCATTCGCATCGTGCCACAGGCTCAAGTTCATTGCCGAGCCAGGCCGCGATATCTCCCCACGCACCCGCAATCGTGCGGGC
>JAEYVN010000531.1 GCA_023431725.1 Pseudomonadota bacterium | reverse complement strand
ATGCGGATTGGTGGACAGCCCGGCTATGAAATCCGGCTGGAAGGCCAGACCATCACGCGCGATACCGACGTCGTCATCGTGCAATGGATGCGATTCAGCGGCACCGGCTTCATCCGCTTGGTCGGCGTTGCACCGAAGAAGGAGTGGCTGGATTCCTTCACGCGCTTCCGCGCGGTGCGCGACGGCGTCGAGCCGCGCTGATCCCGCTCACCAATGCGGGCGGCAGTGAAGCTGCCGCCCGAATTTACGGATGTTACTTCGTCACGCCCGAGTGATCGTTGTTCGCCGCTTCGGAAGCCGGCGCTGCTTTCGGGCCGCCCTTGGAAACAGCAACAAGGGCGGGGCGCAGGATTCGCTCACCGATTACATAGCCCGGCTGCACGACCTGCACGACCATGCCCGAAGGCACCGACGGATCGGGAACCTCGTACATCGCCTGATGCAGGTTGGGGTCGAACTTCTCGCCCTGCGGCTCGATCTTGCGGATGCCGTTCTTTTCGAGCGACTTCATCAGCTCGCGCTCGGTCAACTCCACCCCCTCGATCAGCGAACTGACCGCCGCATCTGCACCCGCGCGCAGTTCCGGGCCGATCGCTTCGAGCGCACGGCGGAAATTATCGGCGACGCCCAGCATGTCACGCGCGAACGATGCGATGCCATATTGACGTGCATCGGCGACCTCGCGCTCGGTACGCTTGCGGAGATTCTCCATATCCGCCAGCGCCCGCAGCAACCGATTCTTCATCTCGGCGGCTTCATCGACCATCAGTGACGGATCGACATAGGGCTTGGAGGCTTGAGGCTTCGCACCTTCAGTTTGCGGGCTTTGCGCCGCACCGGAGTCGGTCTCTGGCGCATTCGCGTCGGGCCGTGGCGTATCGTTCATCGCGTCCGTCCAATAGAAAATTCCGGGGGTGGATTCGCCCCGATATCAGAACTTACGAAGGAAAAATCAAGTTCCCGTTTGTCCCGAAAGCATCCGGGACACCACCTTGGCGGTATAGTCGACCATCGGGATCACCCGCGCATAATTCAGCCGGGTCGGTCCGATCACGCCCAAAACGCCGACGATCCGGCCGGCAGAGTCGCGATAAGGGGCGATAATCGTCGAGGAACCCGACAGCGAAAACAGCTTGTTCTCGGATCCGATAAAAATGCGCACACCCTCGGCCCGCTCCGCCCGGCCGAGCAGATCGATCACCTCGCGACGCGTTTCCAGGTCATCGAACAAATGCCGCACGCGTTCCAGATCGTCCAGCGCCTTGAGATCGTCGAGCAGATGCGACTGTCCGCGCACGATCAGCTTGCGATCGTCGAGCTCGCCGCCCGACCAGCTGGCGAAGCCGGCGGCGACGATCTTCTGTGTCAACTGATCGAGTTCGGCCCGGCCCGCCTCCAGGGCCAGCTCCATTTCGCCGCGCACTTCGCCAAGCGTCTTGCCGCGGATGCGGGCATTGAGGAAGTTCGACGCCTCGGTCAGCGCCGACGTCGGCAAGCCGGCCGGGATCTGCAGGATGCGGTTCTCCACCTGCCCGTCTTCGGCGACCAGCACGACCAGCGCGCGTTCAGGCTCAAGGCGCACGAACTCGATATGCTTGAGCAGCACATTCAGTTTCGCCGTCAGCACCACACCGGCCGCGCGGGTCAAGCCGGACAGCAGTCCCGACGCCTGCGTCAGCACATTGTCGTAGGACTGCCCGCGACCTGCCACTTGCGCCTCGATCGCACGCTTGTCGGCATCGTTGATGTCGCCGATCTGCATCAGCGCATCGACAAAGAAGCGCAGGCCGAGTTCGGTCGGCAACCGCCCGGCCGACGTATGCGGCGCATAGATCAGCCCGAGCTGTTCGAGATCGGACATGACGTTGCGCACCGACGCCGGTGACAGCGACACCTGCAGCAGCCGCGAGATATTGCGCGAACCGACCGGCTCACCGGTGGTCAGATAGCTTTCGACGATCTGACGGAAGATGTCGCGCGACCGATCGCTCAGATCGGCGAGCGAAATCTGGGACGATCCGATCGGAATATCGTGCGATGCCAACGCCTCAGACTCCCTGCTTGTCCGTAAGAATTGTCGGTTTTCTGCTGAGATTTCAAGCGCAGAGCTGAAATGCGACCCTGCGGCTTGTCACGTCACACCTTCCGTCCGAACAACAGGATCGTGCCAACCGGCAAAACAAAGCCGACAATTGTCGCAACAATCAGGAGTCCGCCCAGTTCGCCATAATCGCCACGCTGGACCACAAAGATCTGGTTGAGATACTTGGCCTGCAATTGCCCGGCGACCAGCGCCAGATTCATCAACGACGCCATCAGCGCGAACCAAGTCGCGCGGTGACCGGCCGGCGCATAGAAGGCCGTCAGGGTCAGCAGCGGGATCATGCTGAGTTGCGCGAAGGGCGACGATGCGGCCGTATCGATAACGGCGATCGAACGCGCACCGAAGCCGAACACGCGCTCGGTCCATTCATGCAAGCCGAAATAAAGCCCGATGCTTGGCAACGAGAGTATCGAGCCGATCACCGCGATCCAGAGCAACGTCTTGGTCACCGAATATTCGGTGAGCTGCTTGGCGAACACCCACATCGCGATGATCGCCAGCACCGCACCGGTCTGGCGCAACGCGCCGTAGAATTGCTCGTCGAATTTCAGGACATCGAGCGTCCACCAGAAATAACCGTCACCGGTCGTCGGAGTCGCTCGGAACGCGAAGATGATGATGGAGGTATAGAAGATGGCCATGCGCGACTTGTGGTCGAGGTCGCGCGTGACCAGCACCAGCATGGTGCAGACCACCGCCATCGACAACACGAAGATGAATTCCTGCGCATAGGGAATGCCGCCCAGCGCAAGGGCCAGCACGGCAGCACCGAAAACAAGGCCGCCACCGAGGATGCGCCAGTCGATCGGTCGTGGCGCCGCCTTCTCCTGTTTGATCAGGAGCACCCCGCTGATGGAAATCACCGGGATCACCAGACCGATCAGGAAGACCGTCTCTCGCCCGAACAAACCGGCAAGAACACCGGACAGGCCTGCAACCGCGACAATGCCCGCTGAAAGCGACAGGCGCCCCAGAACCTGCACCATGCCGAGCTCGGACTTCACTTCACTTTCGGGCTTTTCGGCCCCCGTCGCATCGACACGCGAAACCACTTCGGTGGACATCGCATCGGCCACAACATCCTGGATCACCGTACCGACAACGATCAGCAAGGCGCCGAGCACATAAAGCTGATCCGGCGGCATCATGACGAGCCAGCCGCCGGCCGCACCGGCCAATGTGACAAGGCCCGTCGCCGTCAGCAGCGCTCCGATCACGATGTAGACCCGGCGCTGCGAGCCGAAGATCGGCACCGCATCCACCAGCTCGCCGAAGACCATCTTCACGGTCCAGGGAAGCGTCAGCCAGACACTGATGCCGGCGAGTTCCGATGGCGTCAGCGTGAGGCTCTCCTTGATCCACATGTCGCGTGTGACGTCGATCAGGCCGAGCGCACCATAGGCGAAATACACCATGATCAGCGGCATATAGGCCGCCCGGAAAGCGCGGATCGGCCGCATCAAGCCATCGAGAAACCGCATTCAACCCTGCCTGGACTCTCAAGAATCTGTTCTTCTCCGCTTGTAGGCTGCGTCCATGCCTCCTAAAAGCCCCGCAGACCCAACCGCGAATGAAAAGGACTTGAACGATGCGGCCAAGCCGCCGGGCTCCGGATGAATTGCGTGCTGTGTCGCTGGAACGCAGCGTGGTGAAATATGCCGAGGGCTCATGCTTCGTGAAGTTCGGCGATACCCATGTGCTGGTCACGGCCACCCTTGAGGAGCGCCTGCCGCCATGGCTCAAGGGCCAGGGTCGCGGCTGGGTCACGGCCGAATACCGCATGCTCCCGCGGGCTACCTCGGAACGCACCCGTCGCGAAGCCAGCGCCGGCAAGCAGGGCGGCCGCACCGTCGAAATTCAGCGGCTGATCGGCCGCTCGCTGCGGACGGTTGTCGATCTGGTCGCACTCGGCGAACGGCAGATCACCATCGATTGCGATGTGATCCAGGCCGACGGAGGAACCCGCACCGCCTCGATCACCGGCGCCTGGGTGGCGTTGTATGACTGCGTGCAATGGATGAAGGCACGCAACATGCTGCGTGGCGAAGTGTTGCGCGATCAGGTGGCAGCGATTTCCTGCGGTCTCTACAAGGAGACGCCGGTGCTCGACCTCGATTACGCGGAAGATTCCGATGCCGAGACCGACGCCAATTTCGTCATGACCGGTTCCGGCGGCATCATCGAGATTCAGGGCACGGCGGAGAAGACTCCGTTTAGCGAAGAACAACTGCTCGACATGCTCAAGCTCGCGCGCAAGGGCGTCGGCAAGCTGGTCGATCTGCAGAAGATGGCGGTCACCTGAATCATCTGTCATGCCGCGCACAATCGGGGCATCCAGCAACCTCGGACAAAGCAAACTGAACGACATGCCTAACGGGAACGCAGACACCGCCGCATCGCCCGCCGTCGCGGGCGATGCCAAGAAGCACCGCCAGATCACGGGCAAGATCGTGATCGCCACACACAATGCCGGCAAGCTGCGCGAGATGCGCGAATTGCTGTCGCTCTATGGCATCGAAGCGGTGTCGGCCGGCGAACTTGGATTGCCCGAGCCTGAAGAGCCCGGCGCGACCTTTGCGGAAAATGCTGCAATCAAGGCCAATGCTGCCGCATCTGCGTCAGGCCTGCCGGCCTTTGCCGACGATTCCGGTCTGGCCGTCGATGCCCTCGGCGGTTCGCCCGGCATCCACTCGGCACGCTGGGCCGGCCCCGACAAGAATTTCACGCGCGCCATGGAAGGAATCGATTCCATGCTGCGCGATCATGGCGCGGTGACGCCGGCCCGCCGGACCGCACACTTCGTTTCGGCCCTGTGCGTTGCCTGGCCGGATGGCCATGTCGAAGAATTCGAGGCCAAGGTCGATGGCACGCTGGTCTGGCCGCCGCGGGGCGAAGCCGGCTTCGGCTACGACCCGATGTTCCTGCCCGAAGGCTACGAGCGAACCTTCGGCGAGATGACGTCGGACGAAAAGCATGGCCTGCCGCCGCATGGCCTCGGGCTGTCGCACCGCGCCCGCGCCTTCATCAAGCTTGCGGAAGCCTGCCTTTCGAAGAAAGCCTGACGGCCGGTTTCGCGCAGTTCCCGATCGTTACAATTTTAATCATCTCCGTATTCGCGCTGGCTGCGTCACGCGCGGCAAAGTAAGATGCTTAACATGACGTTAACGAATCCTTCGGCGGCGGCCTTCGGGGTCTACATCCATTGGCCGTTCTGCCTCTCAAAATGCCCCTATTGCGACTTCAACAGCCATGTCCGCCATGGCGGAATCGATGAAGCGCGGTATGTGAAGGCGTTCCTGCGCGAGATCGAGACGACGGCCGCGCGCGTTCCGGATCGCACCGTCTCGACGATCTTCTTTGGCGGCGGCACACCGTCGCTGATGAGCCCTTCGACCGTGTCAGCGATCCTCGATGGCATCGGCAAACACTGGGCTGTCGCACCGGATGTCGAAGTCACGCTCGAGGCCAATCCGACCAGCGTCGAAGCCG
>JAEYVN010000067.1 GCA_023431725.1 Pseudomonadota bacterium | reverse complement strand
TCAGCAAGATCGCGTTGATCACATTCACAATCGATAAATTATTCCATTCATTCCAGACGAAGTAACCTATCCCCGTTCCGCCAACCAGCATCTCCGCTGCGACGATCACCAGCCAGGCGATGCCGATCGAGATGCGCATGCCAGTGAGTATAGTCGGTGCCGCAGCAGGGAGGATAACTGTGAAAGCGCGGCGGATAGGACCGACCTCAAGCGTGCGTGCAACATTCAGCCACTCCTTGCGCACCGAGGAAACGCCGAAGGCGGTGTTGAGCAGCATCGGCCACACAGAACAGATGAAGATGACGAAGATTGCCGACAGACTGGAGTCCTTGATCGTGTAGAGCGCGAGCGGCATCCAGGCGAGTGGCGAGATCGGTTTCAGAATCTGGATGAAGGGATCGAGCGCCCTGCTCATCAGCGGCGACATGCCAATCAGAAAGCCGATCGGCAGCGCCACGATCACCGCGAGGAAATAACCGGTCAGCACACGCGCCAGCGAATAGGCCAACTGAATGCCGACACCCTTGTCGTTCGGGCCCTTGTCATAGAAGGGTTGATTGATGTGCTCCCACAACTTCCTGCCGACATCGAGCGGGCCCGGCATCGCCGATTTGCCCTGGGTCGCGGTGGCGCCCATAAGCTTTGCATATTCGGGATCCATGTTGGCAACCGTGCCCGTTCCGCGCGTGGCGAGATGCCATGCGGTGATGAACAGCGCGAAGATCGCGATAGAAAGGATCGCGGCGCGGAGCGTGAGAGAGCGTGTCATACATGATGCCCAGATGCGCGTCCTCTCCCCGCATGCGGGAAGAGGAGAAGAGTGGAGAAGAGTTATGTCCTACGCCGGCTTCTTGATCTTGAAGCTGGCGAGATAGTCTTCCGGCTTCGCAGGATCGAAGATCTTGCCCATGACGGAGAACGACTTCGTGGTCGATGTCGGCGGCGTCAGCCCCACCTCCTTCATCAGCTTGGCGGTGTCGGTGGCAAGAAAGACCTGGCTGGCAATGCCGGCATAATCGACATCGCCCTTGATCTGACCCCAGCGCTTCATCTGCGTCAGGATCCACACCGCGAAGGACTGCCAGGGGAACGGATCGAAATCGACGCGGTTCGGCTGCTTCACGATGTTGCCAAGACCATCCGCGAATGTGCCGGTGAGAATCTGCTCCAGTACGATTTGCGGCTGGTTGAGATAGTTCGCCGGCGCGATCGCCTCGGCGATCTGCTTGCGGTTCTCTGCCTTGTGGGCGAATGCCGTCGCATCGATGATCGACTTGAGCAACGCCGCATAGGTATTCGGCATCGTCTTCACGAATTCATTTGAAGCTGCGAAGGCGCAACACGGATGTCCTTCCCAGATATCCTTCGTCAGGATGTGGATGAAGCCGACGCCATCGAACACCGCACGCTGGTTCATCGGATCCGGGCCGAGGAAGCCATCGATATTGTCGGCCCGCAGGTTGGCAACCATCTCCGGCGGCGGCACCGCTCGGATCTGAACATCGGCATCGGGATCGATGCCATGTTCGGCGAGATAATAACGCAGCAGGTAATTGTGCATCGAAAAGTCGAAGGGCACTGCGAACTTGAACCCTTTCCAGCTCTTCGGATCGCGCTTGTCCTTGTGCTTCAGTGATAGTGTGATCGCCTGACCATTGATGTTCTCCACCGCCGGCATCGTGTATGGCGTCGGCGACGAACCGGCTCCCATGGTGATGGCAAGCGGCATTGGCGAGAGCATATGCGCGGCGTCGTATTCCTTGTTCAGAGTCTTGTCGCGGATCACCGCCCAGCCGGCGGTCTTGATCACTTCGACATTCAGGCCATGCTTGGCGTAGAAGCCCATCGGATGCGCCATGATGATCGGCGTGGCGCATGTGATCGGAATGAAGCCGACCTTGAGATCCTTCTTCTCGAGCGGTGCGCCCTGCGCAAACACCTCGGTCGCGGTCTTCAGCGGTAAAAATTGCGAGACGGCGGCCAGAGCCGTCGAAGCGCCGACCGATCGCAAAAAGGCTCGGCGGCTCGCATCCTTCGGAAACATCGCCCGCATGACAGCGGAGGCCACAACACCTTCATAGTGCGCCTCGTCGCTCTTCGGCGCGTCCACTGCGGCACACTGCAATTGCGTGTCGCGTGCGTGTTCGGCTTCGCTGATGTGGCGGCCACAGGAGCAACCGGCGGAATGCAATCTGCGCTTGGGATCAAATGCGTCGTCAAATGTGGACATCGAAGCTCTCCCGTCTGAAACCCTCTGCGACCTTGGCGCGCCGATCAGCGCAACGTCGGGTCTTTGGGGAGGAATGAGCAAACTCGATGCCAGACAGCGTCCAGCTCGGCGACCAATCCGTCGCAGTGCAAATAGTCCCGGAAAATCGCCATTTCTCGAGTACGAAATTTCGTAAATCACGAATACTCGTAGCCACGGCACGGATCCTGCAGCGATTAGCTGACCGAACGAGCCCGTACCAATGCACTGTCCTCTGCACCAAATTCAGGCAACCACCAGCGATGCTGCCGATTTTGGCCGCATCTTCGAAATGTGCGCGGAAGCCATGCTGGTTATTCGCCCGGCAGAAGACCGCATTGTCGACGGCAATCCTGCGGCCTGCCGGCTTCTCGGCTATGACCGCGAGCAGCTGCGCGGCATGGCCGTCACCGCTCTGCATCCGGGCCAGCTCCCTGCCCTGATCGTGTTCACCGATGGAGTGATGGCCAAGGGCGCCTACTGGACGCGCGGACTGAAGCCACGTCATGCCGACGGCCATGAACTGGCCCTCGAATATTCCGCAAGCGTGCTGAGCCACGATAGTTCAGCCGAAATCCTTTTGACGATGACGGATCTCGCCACACATCGCAGGCGCAATGTCGATACCGAAGCTGATCTCTATGTCCGCGGCGGCATCGAGGAATGGCAGCGGATCGAGCGCTTCTTCCGCGATGTCGAGCGCGAGAACCAGCTGATCCTCCGCGCCGCCGGCGAAGGCATCTACGGTGTCAATGCAGACGGCAAAACCACTTTCGTCAATCCGGCGGCCGAGCGCATGCTGGGATGGACGGCGGAGGAGCTGGTCGGCAAGGACATGCACTCGCTGGTGCATCACACCCATGCCGACGGCTCCTATTACCCCGCCATGCATTGTCCCATTTATGCGGCCTTCCGCGACGGCGCGGTGCATCAGGTCGACAACGAGGTCTTCTGGCGCAAGGACGGTTCGAGCATACTCGTCGAATACACATCGACGCCGATCAAGGATCGCGGCAGCGTCGTCGGCGCGGTGATCGTGTTTCGCGATGTGACCCAACGCAAGGAGGCCGACGAGAAGCTGCGTGCCGCCCTCGCTGAAGTCGATCAACTCCGCAAACAGCTCGAACGCGATAACGAATATCTGCAGGAAGAAATCCGCCGCGAAAGCAATCATCGCGGCATCATCGGCGTGAGCGCGCCGATGCAGAAAACCATCCGGCAGATCGAATTGGTGGCACCGACCGACGCCAGCGTGCTGATCACCGGCGAATCCGGCACCGGCAAGGAGCTGATCGCCCGTGCCATTCACGACGCCAGCAAGCGCAGCCATCGGCCGCTTGTCCGCGTCAATTGCGCGAGCATTCCGCGCGAATTGTTCGAGAGCGAGTTCTTCGGTCATGCGCGAGGCGCCATTTCCGGCGCATTGCGCGATCGTCTCGGCCGCTTCGAACTTGCCGACGGTGGCACCCTCTTTCTCGACGAGATCGGGGAAATCCCGTTCGAGCTGCAAGGCAAGCTGCTGCGTGTCCTTCAGGAAGGACAATTCGAACGTGTCGGTGAATCGCGCACACGCCATGTCAATGTTCGGGTGATCGCTGCCACCAATCGCGATCTTGGACTTGACGTTCGGCAGAAGCGTTTTCGCGAGGATCTCTACTTCCGGCTCAATGTATTTCC
>JAEYVN010000064.1 GCA_023431725.1 Pseudomonadota bacterium | reverse complement strand
GGATGATCAGCACGAGGATGGCGATCTTCGCGAGCACCGCGCCGGCATAGGGTTCAAGGAACTTGTTGGCGATGCCGAGCGTGAACGCGCCGACCAATGTGCCCCAGAGATTGCCGACACCACCGAACACCACGACCATGAAGCTATCAATGATGTAGCTCTGGCCGAGATTGGGCGAGACGTTGTCGATCTGCGACAGAGCAACACCGGCCAGTCCGGCGATGCCGGAGCCGAGGCCGAAGGTCAGCATGTCGACATTGGCGGTCTTGATCCCCATGGATGCGGCCATGCGGCGGTTCTGCGTTACTGCACGCATTTCGAGGCCGATGCGGGTGAAGCGAAGAATGCCGAGCAGGCCGAAGAACACCGCGAGCGTGAAAACGATGATCCAGAGGCGGTTATAGGTAATGGTGATCTGGCCGAGTTCGAATGCGCCGCTCATCCATGACGGATTTCCGACTTCGCGATTGGTCGGGCCGAACGCCGTGCGGATCGCCTGCTGCAGGATCAGCGAGACGCCCCAGGTCGCCAGCAAGGTTTCCAGCGCACGCCCATAGAGCCATTGAATCACGGTTCGTTCGATCAGGATGCCGATCAGCCCCGTCAGCAGGAAGGCGAGCGGGATGGCGATGGTGAGCGAGTAATCGAACAAGGCCGGATTGTGGACCCGGATCAGTTCCTGCACCACGAAGGTGACATAGGCGCCGAGCATGACCATCTCGCCATGCGCCATGTTGATGACGCCCATCACACCGAACGTGATGGCAAGACCGATGGCCGCCAGCAGCAATACCGAGCCGAGCGAAAGCCCGTACCAGGCATTCTGCAAAACCTCCCAGAAGGCGAGCTGCTTTTGAATGCCGGCAATCGCATCCTGTGCAGGCTTCTGCACGGACGGCGGCGTATTGGCCGGCAGGCCCGACAGCAGCCCCACCGCTTCCTGGTCACCGCGCGAGCGGATCACGCTGACAGCATCGATCTTGTCGGTTTCCGAGGCATCAGGCTTGAAAAGAACGACCGCAGCGCGTGCTTCGCTCAGCGCGCGCTTGATCCGCGCATTGGTTTCCTTGGCGATGGCGGTGTCGAGCGCCGGAAGCGCCGCCGCGTCGCGCGACTTGAACACCGCCTGCGCGGCGGCAAGACGCTGACGCGGGTCCGACGACATCAGTGTCAGCGTGCCGAGCGCGGCTTCGATGGCGCGGCGCAGCCGGTTGTTGAGGCGCACCGGCTTGAGATCGGCGGCCGCTACGCTCGTCGCAGCACCGGTGGCGGCATCTGTAAACGCACTGCCCTGCCGAATGAAAACGCGCTTGCTGGCAGGATCGAAAAACAGCTGACCAGCCTGCAACGCCTCGATGATCACAATCGCGCGCGGCGATCCCGTCGTCGCAACAGTGTTGATCGCTTCTTCGGTCTGATTGAAGGAATCGGCAGCGAATTTCGTCAGCGCATCATCGAGCGTCTGGCTGACCGCAGATGACGGTGCAAAGACCATCAGGAAACAGATTGTCAAAACATAAGCGACCAACTGGCCGCAGAATTTTATCATCTCGCTTTGCCCCGGCACGGACGTGAGACGGACGCGGCAGCCCCGCCGCATTTCATAGAGATGATCGAGGCGGATTGGCCGCCTCGATCATTTTCAGAAGGCAGACATCAGGAGCCCTGACCGCCGCACTTCTTGGTGACCTTGTTGTAGTTGCCGCACTTGAGACCGACCCAGTCGGCTTCAAGATCCTTGGAGCCTTCCAGATGCGGCGACCAGGCTGCGCCAGGAACAAGACCTTCGGTCTTCCACACCACGTCGAACTGACCGTCAGCCTTCACTTCGCCGATGAACACCGGCTTGGTGATGTGATGGTTCGGCAGCATTTCGGAGACACCGCCGGTGAGGTTCGGCACCTTGATGCCCGGCAGCGCGTCGATCACCTTGTCCGGATCGGTCGTGCCGGCCTTCTTCACCGCCTCGACCCACATGTTGAAGCCGATCACATGGGCTTCCATCGGATCGTTGGAAACGCGCTTCGGGTTCTTGGTGAAGGCCTTCCACTTGGCGATGAATTCCTTGTTCGCCGGCGTGTCGATCGACTCGAAGTAATTCCAGGCGGCCAGATGGCCGACTAGCGGCTTGGTGTCGATGCCGGCGAGTTCTTCCTCACCGACCGAGAACGCCACGACCGGAATGTCCTTGGCCTTCACGCCGCGGTTGCCGAGTTCCTTGTAGAACGGCACGTTGGCGTCACCGTTGATGGTCGAGACCACGGCAGTCTTCTTGCCGGCCGAGCCGAACTTCACGATGTCGGCGACGCGGGTCTGCCAGTCGGAGTGACCGAACGGGGTGTAATTGATCGAGATGTCTTCGTCCTTGACGCCCTTGGACTTCAGATAGGCCTCGAGGATCTTGTTGGTCGTGCGCGGATAGACATAGTCGGTGCCTTCCAGCACCCAGCGCTGCACCTTCTCCTCGTTCATCAGATAGTCGACGGCCGGGATCGCCTGCTGGTTGGGAGCGGCCCCCGTGTAGAACACGTTGCGCTCACTCTCTTCACCCACGTATTGCACGGGGTAGAACAGGATCGAATTCAGCTCCTTGAACACCGGCAGCACCGACTTGCGCGACACCGAGGTCCAGCAGCCGAACACAGCCGCGACCTTTTCCTTGGTGATCAGCTCGCGCGCCTTTTCGGCGAACAGCGGCCAGTTGGAGGCCGGATCGACGACGACCGCTTCCAGCTTCTTGCCGAGCAGGCCGCCCTTCTTGTTCTGCTCTTCGATGAGCATGAGCA
>JAEYVN010000563.1 GCA_023431725.1 Pseudomonadota bacterium | reverse complement strand
ACGATCGCCATGATCGGCTCGCCGGTCTGCCGCTGCGCCGTCTCCTCCGTGGCCTGTGCACGGCGCGGTTCTCGTTGGGCAGAAGCAGCGCTGCATACGGTCAGGACGGCTATCGCGGCAAGCACGGCTGGGACGGAAGAGTTCCAAAGCCGTATCTCTGCGGCGCTTCTGGATCGAATTACCATTCCATGCTCCGGTTGGCTGGCCTGACGCGCGTCGAATCTAGCAGAGTTTTATCGCTGCAAATGTCATATTTGCGAACATCAATGCGCAATTGGCCCCAGTTCTGCTTGAATACCCGCGGCACATCGTAGCGATGACAGCCTGCGCGGACGTTAAGGAAATCAGTTGCGTGTAAGGTTGGTGCTAGGACGCGGGGGACGCATGGTGCGGCTATAATCAAAACCCCTCAGGGCCTTGCTTTTTGTCTGAGGAAAAGCACTTTAGGGGTATGACGCCCGAGAATTCAGCCCTTACCGACACATCTCAGACGCCCATCCCCTTCGACAATACTTACGCCCGACTCTCCGACGCCTTTTATGAGCGCGTGAGTCCGACGAAGGTACCGGCGCCGGTACTGCTTCGCGTCAATGACGCGTTGGCCAGCCAGCTACGGATCGATCCGGAGTTCCTGAAAAGCCCTGAGGGCCTTGCCTTTCTTTCTGGCAATGCGATCGCGCCCGGTTCGGAACCGATCGCGCAAGCCTACGCGGGACACCAGTTCGGCAATTTCGTCCCCCAGCTGGGTGACGGGCGAGCCATCCTGCTTGGCGAGGTTTTGGACATTGCGGGCAGACGATACGACCTTCAGCTGAAAGGATCCGGCCGGACCCGCTTCTCGCGACGCGGTGATGGCCGCGCGGCTCTGGGTCCTGTCATTCGGGAATACATCGTCAGCGAAGCCATGGCAGCGCTCGGCATTCCGACGACCCGCTCGCTCGCAGCCGTACTGACGGGCGAGAATGTCATGCGTGAAAGCATCTTGCCGGGCGGCGTATTGACCCGTGTCGCTTCCAGCCATTTGCGTGTCGGCACGTTTCAATACTTTGCTGCGCGCGGCGACATTGAAAATCTTCGTCAGCTGGCGGACTACGCGATCGCGCGTCACTATCCTTCCGCGGAGAGCGCCGACAACCGATACGTCGCTCTCTATGATTCGGTGGTCGCCGCCTTGGCCGGCCTGGTTGCGCGCTGGATGCTCGTTGGATTCATTCATGGCGTGCTCAACACCGACAATACCTCCATCGCGGGCGAGACGATCGACTACGGTCCTTGCGCCTTCCTCGATGCCTATCATCCCGACAAGGTCTTCAGCTCGATCGACCAATATGGCCGCTATGCGTTTGCCAACCAGCCTGCCATCATAAAATGGAATCTCGCGCGCTTCGCCGAAGCCATGTTGCCGCTCATGGCAGAGAATGCGGAGAAGGCGATCGAAGCTGCGAATACCTCGCTCGCGCGTTTCAATGAACATTTCAACACGGCGTATCTCGCCGGCCTGCGTCGGAAGCTCGGACTGTCGCTAGGGATGGAAGGCGATCTCGAACTCGCATCCGATCTTTTGGCCAGGATGGCAGAGAATGGCGCCGATTTCACACTGACCTTCCGTGCACTGAGCGAAGTCGCGGTCGATTCGAAGTGCGTTGCAGATGCACGTGCGCTGTTTGCCAACCCTGCCGCCTTCGACGAATGGGCGTCGCGCTGGCAAGAGCGCCTGTCGCTTGAAGAGGGGTCTGCGGAGCTGCGGCGTGCATCCATGCGCTCGGCGAATCCGATGTTCATTCCGCGTAATCACCGCATCGAAGCGGCCATCGAAGATGCCAACGCAGGCCGGTTCGATAAATTCAACGAGCTCGTCGAAGTGCTGGCCCGTCCCTACGACGATCAGCCTCAGTTTGCCGATTATGCGAAGCCACCAGCGCCCGAAGAAGAAGTCCGGCAGACTTTCTGCGGGACGTGAACGATTCGCTCGCTTTAGCGGGCCGGCGCGCTCGCAAGGCCTCAGCGCAGGAAAGCGCGGAAACGACGTAGCGAGAGCGCGAAGAGGACCGAGCCTATCACCAGCAGCGCCAGCATCTGCGGCCATACCATCTCAAGGCCGGCGCCGCGGAACAGGATCGCCTGCGCCAACATCACGAAATGCGTGTTGGGTGCTGCGAGCATGATGGTCTGGATAATCTCCGGCATGCTCTCACGCGGTGTCGTGGCTCCCGACAGGGCCTGAAGCGGCAGAAGCACCATGATCAGCAGCAGACCAAACTGCGGCATTGAACCGGCCATGGTGGCCAGGAAAATCCCCATGCTCGTGGTCGCGAACAGCTGCAACGTCGTGGCGAACAGGAACAGGGCGATCGAGCCCTGGATCGGCACCTTCAGCAAACCCTGCACGACGAACAGGAGAGCGACCGCCGTAGCGATCAACACCACCAGGCCCATCGACCAGATCTTGCTGACCATCAGTTCGAACGGCGTGACCGGCATGACCAACAGATGCTCGATCGTGCCGTGCTCGCGTTCGCGAATCAGCGCAGCGCCGGTGAGGATGATCGACAGCATGGTGATCGCGCTGATCACCTGGGTGATCGAGCCGAACCAGGATTTGCTCAATTGCGGATTGAAGCGCGCCCTCAGCACGAGATCCACCGGAAGGTCGGTGGCGCCGCGATGGCGCTTGAGAAATTCGTTGATCTCGCCGGACACGATGCTCTGGACATAGCCGCTGCCGACGAAGGCCTGCGACATACGCGTGGCGTCGATGTTGAGCTGGATGGTCGGCGACTTGCCCGCCAGCAGATCGCGCTGGAAATTCGGAGGGATGTCGAGCGCGAAGGTGTCGAGCCCGGCGTCCAGCCGGTTGTCCATTTCGGCTTGCGAGATCATCTGCGGGATCACGAAGTAAGGCGGATACAACGATGTGATGATCCGATTCGAGACAGGCGAGTGGTCTTCGTCCACCACGGCGATCGCCGCGCGGTTCAGCGTTTCGGGCGCAGCGCGCGAAGCGGTGTAGATGGACAGCGTGAAGGCGTAGACGATCAGCACCATCATCGCCGGATCGCGGCCCAGGCCCCGCAATTCCTTGATCCCGAGATTGAGAATGTTGGCCAGCCGCATGTCAGTCAGCCTGTTTCTTGAGGAACGCGGTTCCAAGGAACGTAAGTGCCGGGATGGCGAGCAGCAGCGGCAGGAACGAGCCCTGCAGGTCGGTGAAATCCAGCGCCTTGGAGAAGGTCCCGCGCGAGATCGTCACAAAATGGGTGGTCGGATAGATCGAGCCGATGAACGCGCCCGCGCCCTCCAGCGCAGACACCGGGTCGATCAGGCCCGAATACTGCATGGCCGGAATCATGGTGATCAGCGCGGTGCCGAAGATGGCGGCAATCTGGCTTTTCATGAAAGCCGAGATGACAAGGCCCATGCCGGTCGAGGCCGTCACGTAGAGAAGTGCTGCGGCGGTGAGCGTAATGAAGCTTCCGGTGAACGGCACGCGGAAGATGAAAACTGCGAACGCTGCCAGCAGGAAGAAATTGAACATCGCCAGGACGACATAGGGGAGCTGTTTGCCCAACAGGAATTCCAGCCGCGTGACCGGCGTGACGTAGAAATTGATGATCGAGCCCAGCTCCTTCTCGCGAACCACACTGAGCACAGCCAGCATCGCCGGAATCACCAGCAGCAGGATCGGAATCACCCCCGGCACCATGGCGACGAGACTCTGAAGACCCGGGTTGTAGCGGAACCGCACCGCGATATCGAAATCACCTTTGGACGCCGCGGTGCCGTAGATTTCGCGAGCTTTCTGCGTCAGCCAGTTCGTGTGCATGCCCTGCACATAACCGCGCACCGTCTCCGCCCGCTGCGGCATCGCCCCGTCGATCCAGGCGCCCACCTGAACGTTCTTTCCGCGCGAGACGTCGCGCCCGAAGCCCGGAGGAATCTCGATCGCCAGGCTGAGTTCGCCGTCGCGCATGCGCCGGTCGAGCTCATCGTAGTCGTTGATCGGCGGCTTTTCGGTGAAGTAGCGAGAGCCGCCGATCTGCATGGCGTAGTCGCGGCTGATGGCGGTGTTGTCGCGGTCCAGGACGGCAAAAGAGAGGTCTTCGACATCCATGTTGATGCCGTAGCCGAGCACGAACATCAGCAGCACGCTGCCGACGGTGGCGAGCGTCCCCCGGATCGGATCGCGCCGTAGTTCCAGCGCCTCGCGCCGGGTATACGCGAACATGCGGCGGAAATTGAAGAGGCGGCGCGGCTGCGGTGCCGCCAGTTGGATCGGGGCGGGTTCAAGAGCCTCGGCGGCAGGCATGCCGGGTGCGTGTGCCTTGGCGGTTTCGCCGATCGCGTCCTCCAGATAGGCCACAAAGGCGGCATCCAGAGACTTTGCGGACTTGTTCTTCACGATGTTCGCGGGCGTGTCGCTGATCAGCACCTTGCCGGCATGCATCAGGGAAATCCGGTCACACAGCTCGGCCTCGTTCATGAAATGGGTCGAGACGAAAATGGTGACGTCGTCCTTGCGAGAGAGGTCCGACAGGATCTGCCAGAAACTGTCGCGCGCAATCGGATCGACGCCCGAGGTCGGCTCGTCGAGGATGAGAATGTCCGGAGAATGGATCATCGCGACGGCGAGCGACAGCCGCTGGCGCATGCCGAGCGGCAGATCGTCCGGCAGCGAATCCATGTTCTCGGCGAGTTCGAACCTTTGCGCCATCGCCGCGATCCGGTCCGGGATCGCCTCGGGCGGCAGTGCGAAAAGGCGCGCGTGCAGCTCCAGGTTCTGATGGACAGTCAGTTCGCTGTAGAGCGAGAAAGCCTGCGACATGTATCCAACACGGCGGCGCACAGCCATGTCATTGGGATCGACTTCGTGCCCGAACAGCCGCGCGCGGCCTTCGGTCGCCGGCAGAAGTCCGGCGAGCATCTTCATCGTCGTGGTCTTGCCGCAGCCGTTCGACCCCAGAAAGCCGAAAATTTCGCCGCGCGGAATCTCGAAGCTCACATCGTTGACGGCGGTGAAATCGCCGAAGCGCATGGTGAGGTGTTCCGCCTCGATAGCGATGTCCCTGTCGGCCTCGGCCGGGCGCGGCGGAATGACCACTTCATGATGTCCTCGCCGCTTCTCTTCGGGCAGCAGCGCGATGAATGCCGCGTCGAGGTTTGTCGTGCCAGTCTGCCGGAGAAGATCGGAGGGCGTTCCGGTGGCGAGCACGTGGCCGGCATCCATGGCGATCAGCCAGTCGAAGGTCGCCGCCTCTTCCATATAGGCGGTCGCCACGATCACGCTCATGCCCGGGCGATTGTCGCGGATTTCCTCGATCAGTTCCCAGAACTGCCGGCGCGA